>DASQHV010000338.1:0-4460 GCA_035631915.1 Candidatus Acidiferrales bacterium
GCCGATCCGTAGATGATGTTGACGGCGCCCGCGTCGGTGCCGGCGGACGTATCTTCGCCGGGAACGCCAATAGCCAGATCGGAAAATCCATCGTGATTGAAGTCGCCAGCCGCGAGCGCCGCGCCGAAGTGATCGCCGGCCTCGGCGATATCCAGGATTCCCGGGCTGTCCTGCGTCCAGAACTGGCTGGCCGGAACACCCGCGGCGCCCGCCGGAATCAGTCCGCTGGCCGCTGAACCGTAAATTACGACCACCGCGCCCGCGTCGGTCTGTCCGCTTAGGTCTTCGTCGGGAATCCCAATCGCCAAGTCGCCGATTCCATCACCGTTGAAATCGCCCTTGGCGACGCCGCCGCTGCTGCCCTTGACCCCGCATTTCTTGTCGTGGCCGACGGCCTTTCCCGGAGGATCGGGAAGATGGTTGCACGGGTCGTTGCCGTTGGGATTGCCATCCGGCGGCGTGGCGTTCGCCTCCCCGGTCGTGAGGTATTTCGTGCCAACCGTGGTGGGAAGCACGAAGAACATCGCTACCGCGGCGACTGCGACGCACAGCACTTTAGCCAGAGCGAAACTCCTTCGAATCGGGCTCATACCGACCTCCAAGTTTGTTTAATCTGAGCAGACTGACTGGCGCCCTGCGCGGAAACTAGTGAATTACAGGCGCAAACGCAAACTTGCGGTATCGCGACTAGTGAGGAGATATCACTCGAAAACGATAGTGCGGTTGTGATGCAGCAGCACCTGCTTTTTCAGGTGCGCGCGCACCGCCGTCGCCAGCACCATCACCTCCAGGTCCTTGCCCTTGCGCGCGAGGTCCGCGACAGTGTCGCGATGCGTCACGGCGGTGGTGGCCTGCGCGATGATCGGCCCGGCGTCGAGCTCTTCGGTAACGTAGTGCGCGGTCGCGCCGATTAGTTTGACGCCGCGATCGTGCGCCTGCTTGTGCGGCCGCTGTCCGGCGAACGCGGGCAGGAAGCTGTGATGGATATTGACGATCGGCTTCTTCCACGCGCGCAGGAAATCTCCCGAGATCACCTGCATGTAGCGCGCGAGCACGACCGTGTCGGCGCTCAGCTCGTTCAGCAGCTTCAGCAGTGACGCCTCGGCGACGTCCTTGCCGTCCTTGGGCGTCGGAATCACGTTGAACGGGACCTCGAATGGGCGTGCGAGCGGTTCCAAATCGGGATGATTGCTGATGACGCCGACCACGGTGCCGTCCAGCTCGCCGAAGCGATGACGGGTGAGCAGGTCGATCATGCAATGCGGCAGCCGCGACGCCATGATGACGATCCGGTCGGGGCGCGCACTGTCGAAGAGATGCCAGCTGAGCCGCTCCCACGGCAGCAGCGATGGTATCGACGCGCCCAGCTCGCGCGTCAGGTCGGCGATCGGCAGGCGCAGGCTCTCGAAGTGGATGCGCCAGAAAAAGTGCCCGTCCTCGGCGTCCGAGTACTGGTCGGACGTGATAATATTGCAGCCGAGCGCGAACAGATGGCCGGAGACGCGCGCGATGATTCCGGGACGGTCGATGCACGAAATCAGAAGTGTAGCTTTGCCCTCGGCCACGCGGCGCTCCCGTAACAAGCAGTTTTTCGATTCTAATGTCGGCTGGCGCGAATAGACAAACTCCCGCGGGCGGCGCGTTGTACGTCGTGGCGACGCCGATCGGCAACGCCGACGATATTTCGGCGCGCGCAATCAGGACGCTCAGCGACGTTGACGTGATCGCATGCGAGGATACGCGCCGCACCGGCCAGCTGCTCGCATCGCTCAAGATTCGCACGCCCACCGTCAGCCACTTCGAGCACAATGAGGCGCGCCGCGTTCCAGAACTGGTCGAGCGGTTGAAGGCTGGCGACAAGATCGCGCTGGTCACGGACGCGGGGACGCCTGCGATTTCGGATCCGGGGTTTCGCCTCGTGCGAGCGGCTCTGGAGGCCGGTATCCGCGTGATCTCGGTGCCTGGTGCGTCGGCGGTTATCGCGGCGTTGTCGGTCGCAGGGCTGCCGACTGATCGCTTCACGTTCGAGGGCTTCGTGCCGTCGCGTGACGCGGCGCGGCGAAGTGCGCTCGAAGCACTGCGCACTGAATCGCGCACGATGGTCTTTTATGAAGCCGCGCGCAGGCTGGCAGATACGCTTGGCGCTATGGCCGCGGCGTTTGGCGAGTCGCGGGATGCCGCGGTGGTGCGCGAAATTTCCAAGACCTACGAGGAGACGGTTCGTGGCAGTCTGGGTGAGTTGGAACGAAGATTTCGGACGACGCCGGCGCTGGGCGAAACTACGATTGTCGTCGCGGGCGCGCCTGCCCAAGCAAATTCTGCCGACGACACTGGATCGATCACGATCAACGTGATTGCTGCGATAGACGCGATGCGCGCGGCGGGGCTGAGCCTAAAGCAAGCCAGTGCCGTGGTATCAACGCTAAGCGGTCGCGGGCGTCGCGAAGTCTATCAAACAGCACTTAAGTCGAGCCCTGACGACGATTCCACCGACGGCGGAGCGGTGCATTGAATGACGCCTTCGCGCTTGCAGTCCCACAACCGAAGCGGTTCAATGCTGTCAGGAGCAGTGTGGGGATGGCGAAGAGGTTAAGGGCTCCGCAAAGCGGTGCGGCGGGGGCTCGAAACGGCCCCGACAACCGGATCGCGGTACTGGTGGTGCATGGGCCCAATCTTAATCTGCTCGGCGAGCGCGAGCCCGAGGTTTACGGCCGCACCCGCCTGGCCGATATAGACCGGGATCTGGCCCGGCTGGGACAAGAACTGGAAATGAGCGTCGATACGTTCCAGTCCAACAGCGAAGGTGCGATCGTCGATCGGATTCAGAAGGCGCGGCGCGGCTGCGACGTGATGCTGCTCAATCCCGGCGCCTTTACCCACACCAGCGTGGCGATCCGCGATGCGATCCTGGCGGTGAACGTCCCGGTAATCGAAGTGCATCTGTCCAACGTCTATCGGCGCGAGCCATTCAGGCATCATTCGACGATCGCCGATATCGCGGACGGACGAATCATGGGCTTCGGCGCCGAGAGCTACAGCCTGGCGCTCAGAGCGGCGCGCGGTGTCGTCGAAGCGGCGCGCAAGCGGGCAAACTAGCCATGGCGAACGGCGAGCAGGCACCGCGGCGGGCAACCGTCGTCAGAAAGCACGGAGAGCAGATGGAAGTTCGCGAGATCAAAGCCCTGCTGGTCCTCATGCGCGACTACGGGCTGGTTGAACTTGAGATCGAGGACAAGAAGGGCAAGGTGCGCCTGGTGCGAGGCGCTGCGCGCGGCACAGCCGACGAAGGCGCGACGGACGGCACCGGGCCGCTCGCCGCGGGAACGCTTACGCCAATCAAGATCGCGCCGGGGCGCCACGTCGAGGCGCGGGCCGAGGACGCGGGCGAAGTTGCAGGCGGCATCGAGCTCGCCCCCAATCAGAAACTTATCGAAAGCCCGATGGTCGGCACCTTTTACCGGGCCGCATCGCCGGACGCAGCGCCGTTTGTCGAAGAGGGATCGTCCGTGCGCAAGGGCCAGCCGCTCTGCATCATCGAGGCGATGAAGATGATGAACGAGATCGAGTCGCCGGCGGCGGGTCGGGTGGTGCGAATCCTGGCTGAGAACGGCAAGCCGATCGAATACGGTCAGCCGCTGATGATTGTCGAAGTGGCCTGAGCGGAGCGAGGTAATGTTCAAGAAACTGCTGGTTGCGAATCGCGGAACGATTGCCATCCGCATCATTCGCGCCTGCCGCGAGCTGGGAATTCCGACCGTCGCCGTCTACTCGACCGCGGACAAGGACGCACTCCACGTGCGCATGGCAGACGAGTCGGTATGCATCGGGCCGCCCGCGGCCGAGGACAGCTACCTGAACATTCCCGCGATCCTGAGCGCCGCCACGACCTTCGGCGCCGACGCCGTCCATCCGGGCTACGGATTTCTTTCCGAGAACGGCGACTTCGCCGAGGCGTGCCAACGCTCCGGACTGAATTTCGTCGGGCCTCGTGCGCGGCACATCCGGTTGATGGGCGACAAGCCGCGCGCGCGGCGAATCATGAAGCGCGCCGGCGTGCCGGTGCTGCCCGGCAGCGAGGGCACCGGCGTTACCGAACTGCGCGAGGCGCAGGCCGACGCGAAGCGGCTGGGTTATCCGGTGCTGATCAAGGCCGCGGCCGGCGGCGGCGGCAAGGGCATGCGAATCGTGCGCGACGCCGCCGAGCTGACGCGGATGTTTCCGCTGGCGCAGGGCGAGTCCGAGTCGTCGTTCAACTCGCGCAAGATGTACCTCGAGAAATATCTCGAGCGCGCGCGGCACGTCGAATTCCAGATCCTTGCCGACAACCATCGCAACGCGATTCATCTCGGCGAGCGCGACTGTTCGATACAGCGGCGTCATCAGAAGGTGATCGAGGAATCGCCGTGCGCCGTTCTGAGTGCGCGCCTGCGCGAGAAGATGGGCAAGGCGGCGGTGCGCGC
>DASQHV010000339.1:0-5005 GCA_035631915.1 Candidatus Acidiferrales bacterium
TCGCCGGCCACTCCGCACCTAACTTCGCAGCTGCCTGCTTCAGCGTCGCCGTCGCGTCGATCGACGAGCCCGTCGCGCCGCTCGTCACGACGCCGTGAACTTCTCCCTGTCCGGTCAGCGCATACTTCGCGGCCGGCGCCACCATCGGCGCGATGCTCGCGAGGTTGAAGACGTTGCTGTCCAGCTGCGCGCCGGCCGGCTTCGATCCGCCGATCGAAATCCGGCTCGCAGCCAGCTCCAGGTCGAGCAGCTTCAGCGTCGCGCCGGCGAGATGCAGGTTGTTGGTCCACACGCCGTTGGCTTCGAGCGACATCGCAGTTCCAGCCGGCTTGCTGAAGGTCGTGCCGAACGCAACGCGCGACGCCGTCAGGTCCGCGGTCGCGGCGAGCGCCGTATTCGCGATCGTGCCCTGCACGGTGCCGCTGATTTCGATCGGGTCCGGAATCGAAAGCGCCGCCGGTATCGCCGCTCCGATATCGACGAACTTCCTGAGCCCCTCGACCTGTATAGAGTCCGCGCTGAATTTGAGATTGAGCGGCAGTCCCGACGCGTCGAGCACGCCCTGCTTGAGCAGCGGGCCGATCGTGCCCGATGCCGACGCGTTCTGCGCGTCGGCGGCGAACGCGAATTTTGCCGCGACGTCAAACGGCGCCGCGGCGCTCAGATTCGTCGCGTCGAAGTCGAGATGACGCGCCACGATCGGTGACCCGCTCGCGGTGCGATCCGCGATGTGAATCGTCGCGTCCTCGACGCGCAGCGCCGAGATCGAGAGATCGGCCAGGCGCGATTTCCGGTTCGCGCGCGACGCTCCGCCCCCGCGATTCGCGCCCTCAGGCGACGCGGTCGCACTCCTGCCGAAACTGTCGATATTCAGCGCACCGCCCGCGGCGAGCACGATTCGGATGTCCGGCTCGCTCAGCACCAGCCGCGTCACCTTGGCCTCGCCGTGCAGCAACGGCACGAACTCCAATTCGACGGACACCGTGTTGGCGGTCAGAAACGGCTTCTTCGAGAATGTGGGGTCGTCGGCGATCTTCAGGTCCGCGACCACAGCCGATACGCCCAGCCCCATCTGCGCCTGGACTTTTCCGGCCTCGACCCGGCGCCCGAGCGCGTCGCTCACCCGCGCGATTATCCGCGCCTCATTCGCCGCGATGATCGACGCCAGATTGAAGTACGCATAGACGACCAGGGCGACGCCGATCGCGATCAACGCGCCGGCCACGACGCCGGCGATCAGCAGTGCCTTGCGCATCGTGGTATGCCGCCCAGCTCAGCGCCCGCCGAATTTTCCGCAGCGGCTGCTCAACTGCTGCTTCGGCGAAAATGATCGGCGATCACGCCCGCCACGCAGCAGGTCAGCTTCTTCGCCGTGGGGATGTGCAGGAACTCGTTCGGCCCGTGCGCGTTCGCATGCGGGCCCAGCACGCCGGTGATTAGAAACTGCGCCTGCGGAAATCGCTCGCCCAGCATCGCCATGAACGGAATCGTGCCGCCCTCGCCCATGTACGCAGTTGGCTTTCCGAAGTATTCGCTCGACGCCGCGTCGATGCTGCGCTCGAGCCACGGCGCCATCTCGGGCGCGTCCCAGCCGCTCGCACCCCAGTTCGCCTCGAAGCTCACCTTGCATCCGTACGGCGGATCGTTTTCCAAAATGCTCTTCAGCTTCCGCCCCGCCAGCTTCGGATCGACCGTGGGCGGCAATCGCAGCGACACGCTCAGCGCCGTCATCGCCCGCAAAACATTTCCCGCGTTGGCCGTCGACGGCAATCCGTCAGCGCCGATCACGGACAGCGCCGGCCGCCACGCGCGATTCAGTATCAGCTCCGTCGGATCGGTGCTGATCGGGCGTGCGCCTTCGCAGAACGGAAACTTGGAAAAGACCTCGTCGCCGAGCACCGCCGCAGTCTTGGCCGCCTGCCGGAGGCGCGCCTCCGGGATTCCCGCGTAGAACTCTTCCGCGAGCACGCGGCCCGTCGCTTCATCCTCGACGCGGCTCAGCAACTGCCGTGCGATTCGAAAACTGTCCGGCACGATTCCGCCCGCGTCGCCCGAGTGGACGCCCTCGGTCAGCACTTCGACCTTGAGCTTGCCGCCGACCAGCCCGCGCAGCGAGGTCGTGCACCAGAGCTGCTCGTAGTTGCCGCATCCGGAATCGAGCGCGATGCACAAGCTCGGCTGCCCGATCCGTTTGGCGAGATGCCGAATGTAGTGCGGCAAGTCGAAGCTGCCGCTCTCTTCGCACGCCTCGATCACCACGACGCATCGCGCATGCGGCATCGCGGCCGCTTGCAGAGCCGACACGGCGCCCAGGCACGCGAACATCGCGTAGCCATCGTCGGCGGAACCGCGCCCGTAGAGCCGCTCGCCCTCGAGCACTGGCGTCCACGGGTCCAGCCCCGCGCGCCATCCCGACATCTCGGGCTGCTTGTCCATGTGCCCGTAGAGCAGCACGCAGTCCTTGGAGTCGCCGGGAATTTCGATGAACAGCAGCGGCGTGCGCCCCTCCAGCCTGACGACTTCGACCGTCATCCCGCGAATCGGCTGGCGTCGCGCGTAAGCTTCGAACCGCGCGACGACCTTGTCCATGTGGCCGTGCGTCTGCCAGTCGCGATCGAACGCCACCGACTTGTTCGGGATGCGGATGTATTCGACGAGTTCTCCCACGATCGATTCGGCCCACAACTTCTCGACGTGATTCCTGATTGCAGACTTGTCCATGCCGCAAAGCCTACGCGAGATACACGCCGCTTGGCAAAATCGCCGCGGGCGCGCCGCGCCGCAATCGTGCAGGTCGATTCGGGACAAAGGTTCGACTAGAAAGATGTGGCGAATTTCTCCCGTCCTCCGCGAGGGCACCCCGATCGACGCCGCAACCACTCAAGCAGCCGAGCACGCCGCCAACGTCTTGTCGCATCGCGATTTTCGGCGCTACCTCAGCGCCGTGTTTCTCGGCATCCTCGCGATCCAGATCCAATCGGTGGCGGTCAGTTGGCAGATCTACAGCATCGCACGCAGCCCGCTGGCGCTCGGCTACGTCGGCCTGTTCCAGTTCCTCCCGATGATGGCGTTTACGCTGCCGGCCGGCCACCTGGCCGATCGCTTCGACCGTCGAATGATTCTCGCGCTCAGCTACCTGGTCGAGGCCGTCGCGGCCGGGCTGTTTCTCGCCCTCGCGATCGCGCGGCCCGCCGCGATCTGGCCGTTCTACGCGACGCTCGCACTGTTCGGCGCCGCACGTGCATTCGCCGGACCCGCGGCGCAGTCGTTCGTGCCTCTGCTGGTGCCGCAGGATCAGTTTCCGCAGGCCGTCGCATTCAGCTCCTCGACATTTCAAATCGCCGTTATCGCCGGTCCCGCGTTGGGCGGCGCGATCTATCTGCTCGGGCCGGCCGCGGCGTACGCGGTGTGCTGCGCGCTGTTCCTCACGATCGCGATCATTGTCGTTGGCATCCAGAGCCGGAGCGCGCGCTATACGGCCGAACCCGACAGCACCGTGCTCGAGCGTCTGACCGCAGGAATCTCGTTCGTGCGCCGCAAACCCCTGCTGCTCGGCTCATTCTCGCTCGACCTGTTCGCGGTATTGCTCGGCGGCGCGACGGCGCTGCTGCCGATCTATGCGCGCGACATACTTCACGTCGGACCGATGGGACTGGGAGTATTGCGCACCGCGCCGGCGTTGGGCGCCGCGATGCTCGGCCTGGTGCTCGGGAGTCTTCCCTTGCGGCGCAACGCCGGACTCGCGATGTACGCGTGCGTCGCAGTCTTCGGCCTCGCGACCATCGTATTTGGCGTGTCGGAAAACTTCGCGCTGTCGATCGGCGCGCTGCTGGTGATGGGCGCGTCCGACATGGTCAGCGTCTACGTGCGCACGACTCTCACGCAGCTCGCGACGCCCGACGCGATGCGCGGGCGCGTGAGCGCCGTGAACCGTCTCTTCGTCGGCGCGTCGAATGAGCTCGGCGAGTTCGAATCAGGCGTCACCGCGACCTGGTTCGGCACGGTGCCCGCGGTGGTGATCGGCGGCGCCGGGACCCTGTGCGTCGTGGGACTGTGGCTGTGGCTGTTCCCGAGCCTGCGCGAGGTTGATCGGCTGTCCGACGTGATCGAGTGATCGGGATACCGCGCTGGCGCGGTTCAGCCCTGCAGGCTCTGCAACAACAGGTTCAGCGCGGCGGCGGCGAACGTGCGCATGTTCGTGATTCGATCGGCACTGCCCGTTTCGACTGTGAGCGATCGCTCGCGCGGACCCGCAACCGCGATACAGCTGTGTCCCGCCGGATCGCCGTAGCGATTCCCGGTCGGGCCGCTCGCACCGATTTCTGAAACGCTCCACGTCACCCCGAGGCGCTGCTTCGCTGCGCGCGCCAGGATCAGCGCGCCCTCCTCGGTCACCGACTTGATATTGGCGAACGCCGCGTCCGGCACGTCGAGCATCGCGCGCCGCGCCTTCACCGTATAGACCACGCTACCGCCGATAAAATAGGCCGACGCGCCCGGTACGCTCAGCAGCGCCGCCGAGACGAGCCCGCCCGTCGACGACTCCGCAATCGCGACCGTCTCGCGACGGTCCTTCAGCATCGCGCCAATCTTCGCCGCAATCGGAATCAGGTTGTCCATCGCAAGTATGCCTCTTCGACGAGTCGGTTCGTTCCGCTCAACTTCGCTCCGACGCGAGACCCGCGCGCCACGATATTCTCCCATTTGAATAGCGGCAACCACACTTGTCTGCGTCCATTCAGCGTGCATAGCTGTGTTGGGCGAATGATGAGGGGATGCTGCGGTAAAAGGCGCTGGACTCCGGCGTGAACGTACTCGCGCTGCAGTCCGTTGCTCTGGTCGCAATCCTTCTTTTGATCGTTGGCCGCCGCAGGGCACGGCTGAACGAGTCGTCTTCCTGGATCTATTACGTCTTCTTCGCCTCGGGCTTTCCGGCGCTCATCTATCAAATCGTCTGGGAACGCGCGCTCTTCGCCATCTACGGTGTGAACATCGAGTCGGTCAG
>DASQHV010000340.1:0-5323 GCA_035631915.1 Candidatus Acidiferrales bacterium
AAGCGTCGCGGCGGGATTTCGGCGGCGCGAGGGCGCGAAACTGGCGCAGACGCTCGCGGGCTGATCTGCTATAGAATCGCGAAATCGGTTCGCGCACAGGAGACAGGCGACAATGGCGATAGCACAAGAGTCGAAACCGGGTCCGGCGACGGCGATCTACGAAGAGAAGCCAATTCAGTTCAAGTCCGCGATCGCCGACGCCGATGCGCTGTGGCTCGACGCTGCGGAACTCGAGCGCGCCACCGGATGGCACCTCAAGCCCGAGGGGATCTGCCGCGGTGATCTGTGCGTGCCGGTGCCGCAGGGGCGTGACGCCGACTTCACGTCGAATCGCGCCGGCACGAGCTACCTGAACTTCACTGCGCTGGCCGACCTGATTGGCAAGCCGTGGGCCGGCGACGCCGCGCATCGCATCTGGTACTTCGGCGCGCAGGCGGCGGAGCGCGGCGATGCGCTCAAGACCCTGCGCGCGCCCGACTTCGAGCTGCCCGACCTGGACGGCAAACTCCATCGCCTGTCCGACTACCGCGGCCGAAAAGTTTTTCTGCTCGCGTGGGCTTCGTGGTGAGGATGCTCACTTGACCTGCCCGGGTGGCAGGCGCTGTACGAAGAACTGAAGGGCGCGAATTTCACGATCATTACGGTGGCTTTCGACACCGGTGGCGCCGCCGCGGCCGGACCGTTTATTCAGGCCGGCAAGCCGGCGCATCCGTCGCTGATCGACGCGAAGCACGTGGTCGCCGAACTTTACAACATGGTCAACGTGCCGACCGCCGTCTGGATCGACGAGGCCGGGATGATCGTGCGGCCGAACGAGGCCGCATTCGCACTCGACAACTTCCGCGCGATTACCGGAATCGATTCGACGCGCTACCTCGACGCACTGCGCGACTGGGCGAAGAATGGTGCGAAGAGCCGCTTCGTGCTGACGCCCGAGGCAGTCAAGCAGAAGCTGAAGCTGCCGTCGCGCGAGCATGCGCAGGCGGCCGCGTACTTCCGGCTCGCGGAATATCTTTGCGAGCAGGGGCATCGCGGCGACGCGGTGCCGTACTTCAAGCGGGCGCGCGCACTGCGCCCGGAAAGCTGGACGATCACGCGCCAGGCATTTGCGATGGGCGATCCCGAACGCGACTACGGCACCACGTTCGTCAACGAAGTCGGCAAGCTGAACGGCAAACTCTACTACGACGTGCTCGACTTCGACGGCACCGGCCGCAACGAGGAGCAGGAGAAAGTAGCGCGCGAAGCGGCCGAGCGGCTGCGCAAGATGGTCGAGGCGCAGGGCTCCTAGAGCGGGCGCGCTCCGGACGCGGCTTCGACTCGGGCGGCGAATTTCCGATGGCGAAGGCGAAAATCCGGATCGGCACGTCGGGCTTTTCGTACAAGCAGTGGCTCGGCGGCTTCTATCCGGAGAAGCTGCCCGCGACCAAGATGCTCGAGTACTACTCCGAGCGGATTCCGACCGTCGAGATCAACTACTCGTTCCGCGCGATGCCCAAGACGGCGATGCTCGAAGGATGGGCGTCGCGCACGCCCGCGGATTTTCGCTTCGCGCTGAAGGCGCATCAGCGGATCACGCACTTCGCGCGGCTGCGCGACGTCGCCGAAACCACCGACGTCTTTATCGGGCGCGCCACAGTGCTGGGCGAGCGGCTCGCGCCGGCGCTGTTCCAACTGCCGCCCGACTTCAAGCTCGATCTTCCCGTGCTGCGCGACTTTCTTGCGATGCTGAATCGCCGAATTCGCGCCGCGTTCGAGTTCCGAAACGCGAGCTGGTTCGACGATTCGGTCTTGACCGCGCTCGCGGACAATGGCGCCGCGCTCTGTATCGCGGAGACGGAAAAGCTCGCGTCGCCGATCCAGCGGACCGCGCCGTACGTCTACCTTCGCTTGCGCAAGGAGACGTACGACGATGCGGGCCTGGACTTGTGGGCGAAGAATATCGAGACGTTGTCGTCGGGCGCCGACGAAATCTTCGTGTACTTCAAGCACGAGAATTCTGCGCCGGATTTGGCGATGCGCCTGCACGCGAAGCTGCAAGCCGGAGAGTGAGATCGCGAAGCTCGCGCCCCGCACCCCCGGCAGGGGCCATCCCTGCACCCGGGGGGAGGAAAGAAAAATAGGATGCGGCCGCAGCGGCCTGTCAGGAAGTTTGGGACGCGAAGACGCGCAAGAGGGTGAGGGTGTCTTGGGAAGATGCGGCCGCAGCGGCTTGTAAAACTTAGTGGGCAGCCAGGGGGCGAAGACCGCGTCGGCAGTTCATCGGAGACAACGCACTCTTTGTGTCATCCTGAGCGAAGGCCGCCGGAGTCGAAGGATCTCGACGCGCGGCTCTGCGCGCGTTGTTGATCATCCGCGACGCGCGATCCTCCGCGCGTCCCGCCTGAAGCGCTTCTCCTTCCGCCACGTTTGCTCCGTCGTCTTTGTGTCATTCTTGAGCGGAGTCTGCGGAGCGAAGAATCCCGGCGCGCGATCTTCCGCGCGGTCTGTGATCGTCTCGTATCAGACGAGGCCTGCCTTGCACTGCCCTACGCGGGGCGGGTTGCGATGCCGCGATACATCTGGCCGTGCGTCCGCGGCATCGCCGCGAACTCGAACCGGTCAAGCTTCGTCATGTCCAAGCCGGCCGACTTGATCATCGCGTCGATGCGCCGATTGAGGTTGCATCCGCCACCAATCACCTTCTGAATGCCGTTCAGCCGATCCTGCCATCGCGCGAGCCCCGCGTCGTTCGCGCGCCCGTGTTCCATGAACAGGAACTGGCCGCTGGGTTTGAGCACGCGACGAATTTCTATGAGCGCCGATGCCGCGTCGGGAATCGTGCAGAGCGTCAGGTTGCTGACGACGCAATCGAAGCTCGCGTCGGGGAACGGCAATTTCTCCGCGGTGATTTGCACGAAGCGGACCGGGAACGGCGCCTTGGCGATCCGCTCGGCAACCACCTTCGGCAGCATCGCGGTCACGTCGACGGCAGTGAGTTGCGTGATCCCCGCAGGATAGTTGGCGAGGCTGAGGCCGGTGCCGAGGCCGATTTCCAGCACCTCGCCGTGCGCGTCCTTCAACGCGATGCGACGCTCGCGATTGAACTCCTCGCCGCGCATCATGCGGTCCATCAGGCGCGGTAAGATGTAGTTGTTGTAGAAGCCCATCGCAGGTCTCCCCTACGCCAGCAGGCCCTTGCCGGGGACGTGATTCACTTCGAGGCGGATGCCGTCGGGGTCCTCGAAGAGCACCGAGTAGTAGCCGGGCGCCCACGGGCCGTCTTCCGGCGGATGCACAATTTTGGCGCCGATCGACTTCAGGAACGTGTGCACAGTGTCGATGTCGGCGCGTTCGCGAGCGCGCAGGCATACGTGATGCAGTCCGACGCGGCGCTGGATGAACTTGTCGCTGCGATGCGCGTCGTCCGCGCGTGTGATGCCGATCGCGGTTCTCCCGCCGACGCAGTACAGCGTGTCGTTGTTGCGGATCACGGGCTTGAGGCCAAGAAACGTGGTCAGCTTCTCGTAGAAGGGGACGCAGGCTTCGAAGTTGCTGACTGTGAGCATCACATGCGCGACGCCGTTGATTTCCATCTCTGCAACTCCTGCGCTCTTAGCGCGCCTGCACCATCCGCGACGGCCGCGGCTGTTCGTGGCCGAGGATCGGATGCGGGCGGTACGGTTTTTCGAGCGCCGCGACTTCATCGGCGGTGAGCTTCACGTCAACGGCAGCGATCGCTTCCTTAAGATGCGCGAGCTTGGTCGCGCCGATAATTGGTGCGCTGACGCCGGCGGCCTGCAGAATCCACGCGCACGCGACTTGCGACGGCGTGACGGCGCGCTCCTTGGCGATCTGCTCGACGACGGCGAGCACCTCGAAGTCGTACTCGCGGAAGTACATGTTCTTCGCGAAGTCGTCGGTCTTGGCGCGTGCGGTGGGGCCGCTGCCGCCCTTATCGCGATTGCCGGCCAGGAATCCGCGCGCCAGCGGGCTCCACGGGATGAGGCCGACGCCGTTGTCGATGCACAGCGGATTCATCTCGCGCTCCTCCTCGCGATAAACGAGGTTGTAGTGGTTTTGCATCGAGACAAACCGGTGCCATCCGTTTTCCTTCTGCAGATTTAGCGCCTTGGCGAACTGCCACGCGGCCATCGAGCTGGCGCCCAGGTATCGCACCTTGCCCGCGCGGACGAGCGAGTCGAGCGCCTCGAGCGTTTCCTCGATCGGCGTCGTGTAGTCCCATCGATGGATTTGGTAGAGGTCGATGTAATCGGTCTTGAGCCGGCGCAGCGACGCGTCGCAGGCGTCGAGGATGTGCTTGCGGCTGAGTCCGCCGCGATTCATTCCGCTGCCCATCGGGCCGAAGACCTTGGTCGCGATGACGAGCTCCTCGCGCTTGCCCATCTCGGCCAGCCACTTGCCGGTGATCTCTTCGCTGACGCCGACCGAGTAGACGTCGGCGGTGTCGTAAAAGTTGATTCCCGCTTCGATCGCGGCGGCGAAATGCTCGCGCGCGTCGTCGACGGTGAGCACCCAGTCGCGCCATTTCTTGTCGCCGTAGCTCATGCATCCGAGGCAGATGCGCGAGACGGTCATTCCGGTTTTGCCAAGTTTTGCGTACTGCATGATAACTCCATTTTCCTGCGAGGGTTCGAGACGGAAAAGCTTCCAGCCAAAACTCCGGCGCAGCAGTGCCATTGTCAAGGCTGAACCTATGGGAGAGGGGTCAAATAGAGCGCCCCGGCGGTATTTCAATGACGCAGCGCGCATATTAGGATGCATCCCCAGTGACTGGCCGATTGGTCAGTCGATTAGAGATTCGCGCCGGAATCGGTCGCGAGAATTAGCTACGAAGACGGCGGCACGCGCGAATTGCGCGGCTTGGGCGCGTCGTCGGAGGGTGACAATGCGAGTCCTGTTCGTACATCCCAGTCCGTTGATGTACAGCGAAATTTACCTGCGCCTGGAACCGCTCGGGATGGAACGGGTCGCCGCGGCAGTGCGCGCCGCCGGCCACGACGTCAGGATCATTGACCTGCAGATTTTCAAGCATCGCGATCTGTTCGCCGAGCTCGAGAGCTTCAAGCCGCAGGCAGTCGGCTTCTCGCTCAACTACCTGGCCAACGTGCCCGAGGTGATCGATCTCGCCAAGGACGTGAAGCAGCGGATGCGCGACTGCTTTGTATTCACGGGCGGACATAGCGGGTCGTTCGTGTCGGACGAAATCCTGGAGCATGCGGATGGCGCGATCGACGCGGTGATTCGCGGCGAGGGCGAGACGGCGACGCCGATGCTGCTCGAGGCGATCGGCACCGGCTCGATCGCGAAGGTGCCGGGCGTC
>DASQHV010000341.1:0-4958 GCA_035631915.1 Candidatus Acidiferrales bacterium
CGTGATTCTCACGCGCCCGCCATTAGCGACGCCGAGCGACTTCGCATCCGCGACGCTCATGCGCAACGCGCCGGCGCGATCCTTGGGCCGCCACGCGGGATCGCGAACGATCGTATTGGCCGTGGTGGAGCGGCGCTCGCCGGCCATCAGCACGAACGGGAAACGGGGATCGCGCGCGGATTTCTCGTCGGCGAGCGAATTCAATTCAGCGATCAGCTCGGGAATGTCGAGCTGGATGCGGCCGTCGGGAGTTTTGACGCGCCGCCAGGTCTCCGCATAGTCGTCGACCGAAAACGTCACTCCCGAACTGCCACGCAGGATCGCGTCGAAGAGCGCGTTGCCAAGCTCCACTCCCTGGCCCTGGAAGCCGGCGCGACGCACCGAGTCCGGATACGCCATCGCGCAAGTCTGCGCGGCGCCCCACATTATTGCGGCGCCTGCGTTGCCCTTGCCGAGCGTGGGTCCCAAGGTTTCGTAGAGCACGATCGGGGAGAGCGCGCCAAGCGCCGGCTTCTCCGACGTGACGCGCAGAAATTCCATCGCGTACTCGTTGCGGCCCTTCGCGGCGGCGGCGTGCAGCGGCGCGAGATCATCGTCGCGCAGCGCCCCGATCGCGCGGACCAGACGGCGATGAATCTCGGCTTCCGGCAGCGTGTTGGGCAACGGATCGAGAATCGGCGCCCGGAGATGGAAATAGTTATTGGGGAATTCGCCGGCGAAAAATGTCGCCTCCCACTTTTCGAACTGCGATGACGCCGGCAGAACGTAATCGGCCTCGCGCGCCGTCTCCGTCATCGCCACGTCGATTACCACCACGGTGTCGAGCGCGGTCAGTGCCTCGCGCATCCGCTTGCTGTCGGCGAGCGAGTGCACCGGATTGGCGCTCTCGATTAGCATTGCGCGGAAACGCTTGGGATGGTCGGTCAGAATTTCGTCGGGGATCACGTTGCAAGGAATCATGCCGCCGATGATCAGATGTCCGCCGACCGGGCTGCGCCGATCGCCGGTGGTCTTGCCAACCAGCTTGCCCATGCTGGTATGCAGATTCATCGCGCCCTTGCGTCCGAAGTTTCCGCTCAGCACGTAGATGAGCTTTTCGAGGTAGGAATTGAGGGTGCTGTGCGGCGCCATCTCGATTCCGAGATCCTCGAGCACCGAGACGCTGGATGCGCGGGCGATTCGGCGCGCGACCGTGCGCACGAGATCCTCGGCAACGCCGGCACGCGTACAAAAGTCCGCGACGGGGATTTTGCGCAGCGCGTCGAAGAGCGCGGCGCCGCCACTTGCGTGCTCGGTGAGAAATTCCTGATTGACGAGACTCTCCTGGACCATCACGCCCAAAATCGCGCTCAGGCAAAATGCGTCGGTGCCGGGGACGACCTGGAGATGATAGTCCGCGATTTCCGCCGTTTCGCTGCGCTTGGGGTCAATTACAATGAGAGCGCGATTGGGGTCGCTCGCGATGTCGCGCAGCACTACGCGCGCGCTCTGGAAGCCGTGCGATTGCCACGGGTTCTTGCCGACGAACAGCGCAACCTCGGCGTGCTCGACGTCGGGGCCGGGTCGTCCGCCGAACAGGCGGCCCTCGACCCAGAACTCGCCGGTCTTCTCCTGCGCCAGCGCGTTCGACGCGTAAACGGTTCCGAGCGCTCGCCGCGTTGCCATTCCGTACGCGCCGGCCAGGTGATTTCCCTGCCCACCGCCACCGTAATAGAAGATGCTCGCGCCTCCGTGGGTGTCGCGCACGCGCACCAGGCGCTGCGCGACCTCGCGGATCGCGGTGTCCCAGTCTATGGCTTCAAAGGAGCCGTCGGCGCGCCGCCTCATCGGCGAGGTCAGCCGGTCGCGGCCGTTTTGGTAGTAGTCGAGGCGCTGCGCCTTCTCGCATGCGTAGCCGTGCGATGCGACGTGTTCCTTGTTGCCCCTAACCCGCGAGATTCGCCGTCCGTCGAGCTTGACCTCGATGCCGCAATTGACCGAGCACAGGATGCAAGCCGTCTTCAGCCATTCATCAGACATCGTAGTTCTCCGCAATTCATCAAGTTCATCAAGCAAACTATATAGTTCAACAAGAGAATTGATCAGAGCTAGCAGTGATGCAAGGAACAGCTTCGCGGATCAACCGCCGGACGGGGAAAGCTCCACCACCGGAATATCCCGCGAGGTCTTGCGCTGGTAGTCATTGTAGGCCGCGTAGATTTCTATCAGTTTCGGCCAGACGCGCTGTTTCTCTTCAGCCGAGAGGGTGCGGGCGCGATACACTCCGCGCGACGGTCCGATTTCGACCCGCACCTCCGGATTCGCGACCAGGTTCAGGTACCACGCAGGAGGCGAATCGTTGCCGCCGTACGATGCAACGATGTAGATCCGGCCGTCCTGCCGGTAGCATAGCAGTGGTTTGGAGATTTCGCGTCCGGTTTTGCGGCCGCGCGTGGTCAGGATCAGCGTATTGCGGTTGAGCGGCGTCGCACCGCCAATCATGCGATACACGTTCGCGTGCATCCAGCTGATCCATCGCACGAATTCCCGGCTGAAAGGATCGATCTTCATCGCGGATACGCTCAACGCTTGACCGATGGCGCAGCCGCCACGCCATCCTTCGCCCAGCCGGTCTCATACGGAGCGGACATCCTGCCGATCGCGCGCAGGTGCTGAATCTTCCACTCGCCGTTGACCTTGACGTAGTCGTCCTCGTAGCGCGCCGCCAGCCACATCGCGCGATTGCCCTTGCGCATCGTGAAGGGCCCGAGGAAGTACCAGATGCCCTTAGCACGATCGCCCGCGACTTCGATCCGCGGATTCATCACGTTGTGCTGCGAGAAGCTGATCCGCTCCTGGAAGCCGAGGAACAACTTGCGGATCGCGTCGTGCCCCTTATGCTGCCCGATGCCGGTGCCTTCCCAGATTCCGTCTTCGGCGAAGATCTTGGTGATCTCGTCGGGATTGTGATTGTCGTCGCAAATCGCGCAGTAGCGCGCCTTCAGTTTCTTGATGGCCTCGACGTCCTCGAGAATCGTGATGCGCTTTTCGAGTTCGCTGATGTCCATGATGCGAATCCTCCCGGCGCGACTGAGCGCCCCTCTCTCTCAGCGCCGCTCAGTGCTGGCGGCGACGCCGAACTGTGTGATGAACAGCGCGCACGCGATCATCGCGAGACCTTTCAGAAAAAACGAGACGTTGACCGCGCGCATGACCGGGTCGGGAGAGGCGATCATCGCGGTGCCGTGCACCACCGCGGTCACTGGTATCAGGAAGACTACGATCAGCCATCCGCCGAGGCGCGGCCGGTAGTTGAAGAGGATCAACGCTGCGCCGACGAGCTCCACAACGCCGGAAATCGAAACCCAAAACGCGCGCCACGGAATCACGGCCGGCATCAGGTTGATGTAGTTCTGCATCGTGGAAAAGTGGGTGATGCCGGAGAGGAAGAAGATGAGCGTGAAGAGGATGCGCGCGACGATGCCGATGGAAGGGCTGATGATCAGCAGGTCTTCGGATTGCGTGGATTCCATGGCGGCTGAACGATCACCGTCCGTTCGGAGTGCTGTTGATCTTGTCGCCGGGGAGATCGACGAACACCGCGGCCGTCACAACCGTGGTCCAAAGGCCGTCGCGATCGCCGACTGCTGACTGCGTAATGTTGCGCGTCTGCACGATCTTATCCGACAGTTTCCAGATGTCCTTGCGCTCGTCGTAGCTGACGTCGGGATCGAAGTCGACGCCGAGCGCGGTCGCGAGCATCGTCGCGGCCAGGTCCTCAGCGTAGTCGCCGGCGCGCTCGTCGGTCTGGCCAAAGCTCTTGTGTTCCGACAGGTAACCGTACTGATCGCGGTCCGCAGGAATCGCGAGCCCAACCGACGCCGCCACCAGCCGATGCGGCTCGTTGGTGCTGTTGTCGTACATGACGGCGTAGACGATTTGACCGGGACTGAGCGTCTTCAGTCCGTCCTGAATCGAGATGACTTTGCAGCCCGGCGGGAAGATCGAACTCACGCGGACGAGATTGAATTCGGCAATTCGGGCGTCGCGCAGCGCCAGCTCGAACGAGGTCAGTTTTTCGCGGTGCCGGCCGACACCCTTGGTCAGAAAAATTCCCTTTCCGATCGGTCCCACTATTCTCTAGTCCCTCTCCACTTGAGCATCCGGCGTATCACGAATCCTGATTCGCGAACACAGTTGAACCCATGCGTCTGGTTGATTGCAAGTAGACTCGCGGTGGCGCTACCTGCCGACCGCCCGACGGCAGAACGCGGCAATGATTCCCGGCCCGCCAACCGTCTCGCCCTGGTTCCACTCGGCGGCAAGTCTTCGATAGAGCCCGGCGGCGCCCGAGTAAATCGTCGAGCCATTTGCCGGGTCGCCGAGAAATTCCGCAATCTGCTCCATCTCGGCTACCCATCGATGAGCTTTGGGAAATCCCGCCGGAATTCTTCGCGCGAGCATCGAGAGCAATTCCGGCTGACTGCGTGCGAGTTCTGCGCGCAGCGCGGAGTCCACTCCGTCATGCGAGGCGCCCATGATCATGGCCGCACCCAACGCAATCAGGCCCTTGGTCAACCCGGCGTAAGACATCTTCAAAGCTGAGGCGGCGCCCACCGGTCCGTCAACCACCAAAATGTCGAGGCCGTAGTTTCGCAGCGGCGTCATGAGATGGGCGTCGGGGCCGGAGACGTAAATTCGCGGACCCTTGCCGGAGAGATCCTGGGTGGGCGGGCCGCCGATGATGCCGCCGTCGATGAAGGCGCATCCGCTCGGCGCGAGCGAGTCCGCAATCGCGCGCGCGGTGGCGGGAGAAATGGCGTTGCACTCGACAAAGGCGGGCTTGACCGCCGCCGAGGTCAAAGGTCCGAGGAACCGCGTGGCGACATCGAGCGCAACGCCCGGCGGTACGATCGACAGTAGCAGCGTCGCTTCGCGCACCAGCAGTTCGTCGTCATCGATGACTTCAAGGTTCGCGC
>DASQHV010000342.1:0-5417 GCA_035631915.1 Candidatus Acidiferrales bacterium
TCGAGATCCTTCGACTCCGGCAGCCTTCGCTCAGGATGACGGACGGGGACGGCGGAAGGGTTTTGCTGAAGGACCCGCACCCGACGTTCGAGGGTCCGACAGTAAAGTTGCTGCGCCAACTTAGAGCCGCGTCGCCCGCTACGGTTCCAGGCGTTCCATCAATCGCGGGAACGGAATCGTCTCGCGAATGTGATGGATCCCGCAGAGCCATCCCGTCATCCGCTCGATGCCCATCCCGAAGCCGGCATGCGGCACCGTGCCGTAGCGGCGGAGGTCGAGATACCACTCGAACGGCTCGAGCGGCAGTCCGTGCGCGACGATCTTGTTCTTCAGCGTTTCGTAATCGTCTTCGCGCTGTCCGCCGCCGATAATTTCGCCGTGCCCTTCGGGCGCGAGCATATCGACGCATAGCGCCACGTCGGGCCGCGCCGGATCCTGCTTCATGTAGAATGCCTTGCACGCGGTCGGGTACCGATGGACCATCACGGGGCGATCGAACTCCTCGGACAGCAGGGTTTCCTCGTCGCCGCCGAAGTCGTCGCCCCAGTTCACCGCCGCACCTTTTTTCTTCAGCCGCTCGATTGCCTCGTCGTAGCTGATTCGCGGATACGGCGTCTCGGCCGCGCGTTCGAGTTTCGCGGTGTCGCGCTCCAGCACCTTGAGTTCCGCGCTGCGCTGCTCGAGCACGCGGCCGACGATGTATGCGACGAACTCCTCGGCCAGCTTCATGTCGCCATCCAGGTCGCAGTACGCCACCTCCGGCTCGACCATCCAGAATTCCGTCAGATGGCGCCGGGTCTTGGATTTCTCCGCGCGAAACGTCGGGCCGAAACAGTAGACCTTGCCGAACGCGAGCGCGCCCGCCTCCGCGTAGAGCTGGCCGCTCTGCGTGAGGTACGCCTTGCGCTCGCCGAAGTAGTCGAGCTCGAACAGGTTGGTGGTGCCCTCGCATGACGTCGGCGTCAGGATCGGCGCGTCGAACAGCACGAAGCCGTGCTGGTGAAAAAAGTCGCGGCACGCGGATTCGACCTCGCTGCGAACGCGCAGAATCGCGTGCTGGCGTGCCGAGCGCACCCACAAGTGGCGCTTGTCGAGCAGAAATGCGATGCCGTGATCCTTCGGCGTGATCGGATAGTCGGCCGACGGCGCGACGACCTTTAGCGCCTTGATCGTCAGCTCGTATCCGCCGGGCGCGCGCGAGTCTGCGCGCACGACGCCGCTGAGTTCGAGCGAGGTTTCCTGCCCCATGTGATCGGCCGCCGCGAAGTTCTCCGCACCCAGATCCGCAATCGACGCCACGCACTGGCATACGCCGGTGCCGTCGCGCACCTGCAGGAAGTGGATCTTGCCGCTCGAGCGTTTGTTCGCCAGCCATCCGAGCAGCGTGACTTCCTCGCCGGCGTGGCGTGAGAGTTCTTCGATGTAAACGCGGGCCATGCGCCCATTTAAGCATATCGCCGCACAGGTACAGCAGCGCCGCCGCGTCGCGCGAATCGTTTTCTTACGCTACGATCGTGGTGACGAATGAACGGGATTGACTACGTGATGGTAGTGGTGTTCGCAGCCGGCGCGATCTACGGAATCAGGCGCGGCGCGATTAGGATGCTCACCTCGGTGGTGTCGCTGGGCGCGGCGGCGTACATCGCCTCGCTCGACTACCGGCGCGCGGGCGACATTATCGCGACGCAGTTCGGCGCCTCGCCGGCGGCGAGCTCGGTGATCGGCTACCTTGCGATCTTCGCCTTGATCTTCGCGGCGGTGGAAGTGGTCGGCTCAAGCGCGATCCGGCTGATGCGAATTGTCCATCTTGGACCGCTCGATCGCCTGGCCGGCGCGACCCTGGGCGTCGGCGTGGCGGCGAGTCTCGCCGGGCTGTCGGTGATGCTGATGGCGGCGGTGATGCCGTCGGACGCGGCCATCCTGCGCGAGTCGCAGTTGGTGCCGATGCTGCTCGCGTACAACCAGATGCTGGTGGGGTTGATTCCAGGCGACGCGCGCGAGCTCTACGAGCGCAACCGTGACGAGCTGATGAGATCGTGGGTGATGAATGCGGTGAAGAGCGCGAACGCCGCGGCTTCTCCCGCCGCGTCGCCAACGCCTAAAGGCAAGTGAGGCGCGCCGCGCTCAGGCCGCGATTGCGCCGTCTACCGCCTTGACCAGCGTGCCTCGCGGCACCGCGCCAATAATCTGTTCCTTGACCTGGCCGCCCTTGATGATCAGCAGGTTGGGAATTCCGCGGACGCCGTAACGGCCCGGCGTCTGGGGATTGTCGTCGACGTTGATCTTCACGATCTTGAGGCGGCCCGAATATTCGCCGGCGAGATCGTCGAGGATCGGTGCAATCGCGCGGCAGGGACCGCACCACGGCGCCCAGAAATCGATCAAAACTGGAGTCGGTGACTTGAGCACTTCCTGCTCGAAGCTGGCGTCGGTAACGTGAACGATCTTGTCGCTGGCCATCGGGACTTGTCTCCTGCGGAGGCGGTTGCTCGCCTAGAACATAAGGACGACCGGCGGGGCAGTCAAGGCAACGGGCGAAACGGCTACAGCGTGAAGGTCTTCAGCGCGCTCAGTATTCTGCCGACCAGCGCGGGATCGAGCGTCCTGCCCTCCAGCGCCATCGCCTCGAGGATCATCATCACCATCTGCGGCGCCAGGTCGTAGTCGCCGTTGGCTGACTCGGGCCGCGCGAAGAGTTCCTTGAATGATCGATCGATAAGCTCGGCCAGGCGATCGTTGACCAGCCGCACCGACTCGCGCAGGAAACCGTCCGTGCGGCTCGCGACCACGAGTTCTATCCAGGCGGTGGTCAGCGGCCCGTTGGCGATCTCCCACAGCATGTCGATCGCGGCGGCGCGGCGATCGTTCAGGTCGTTGAGGCGGCCGACCTTCTCCTTGATCTCTGTGAACATCAGCTGGAACAAGTGCTCGACCGCGCTGCTGAGCAACTCTTCTTTCTTGGGAAAATGGTAGAGCTGCGCGCCGCGCGACAAACCGGCGCGCTCCGCAATTTCCGAAGTCGTGGTGTTGGCGTAACCGCGATCGACCAGGCACAGGATCGCCGCGTCGAGCAGGCGGCGTCGCGTCTCGGCGGTTTTTTCGTCCTGAGTGAGCCTGACTTTGAATCCGCGTCCCAGAGGTGTCGATACGCCCATAGGTGGCAATTTAGCAGACGATATCGAATGCGCAATAAAATCCGTCGAACATGAACAATTCGTAATGTAATCTGTATTCCTCGCCCTGCGACGCATTTTGCGATGAGACGGCACGTCTTGGCGACAGATGGCAAGCCGGGCGGAATTGGATATGTTATGCGTGCGCCGCGGATGCGCCCGTCCAAGTCCCGCTACGACAAGGAGTTATCAATGAGAGAAGCTGTAATTGTCGCCACTGCCCGCACCCCGATCGGCAAAGCGTATCGCGGCGCCTTCAACGACACCGAGTCGCCCTCGATGGCGGCGCCGATCATCAAGGAGGCGATCAAGCGCGCGAAACTCGAGCCCGGCGAAGTCGACGATCTCATCATGGGCTCGGCGCTCCAGCAGGGTACACAGGGCTTCAACGTGGCGCGCCAGTGCGTCGTCGCGGCGGAATTGCCCGTTAGCGTCGCGGGGCAGAGTGTCGATCGGCAATGCTCGTCGGGGCTGATGAGCATCTCGATGGCCGCGAAGCAGATCATCGTCGACGGGATGCAGACGGTCGTCGCCGGCGGCGTCGAGTCGATCAGCCTGGTGCAGAACGCGCACATGAACGCGTTTCATCAGGCGGACCCGATCGTGCTGAAGCGCGCGCCCGCCATCTACATGGCGATGATCGACACCGCCGAAGTCGTCTCCAAGCGCTACAAGATCTCGCGCGAGGCGCAGGACGCGTACTCTTATCAAAGTCAGCAGCGCACCTTCGAAGCGCAGCAGGCCGGCCGCTTCGACAAGGAGCTGGTCACGAGCACCGTGACCAAACGCTTCGAGGACAAGAAGAGCGGCGAGACCAGCAAGCAGCAGGTGACGCTCGACCGCGACGAGTGCAATCGCCCCGGCACCACGCTCGACGGTCTCGCGTCGCTGCCGCCGGTGAAAGGCCCGGGCGGCTTCATCACCGCCGGCAACGCGAGCCAGCTTTCTGACGGCGCGTCGGTATGCGTGCTGATGGAGAGCAAGCAGGCGGAAAAGCGCGGCCTGCAGCCGCTTGGAATCTACCGCGGGATGGCGGTCGCCGGATGCGAGCCCGACGAGATGGGCATCGGCCCGGTGTTCGCGGTGCCCAAGCTGCTGGAGCGCAACGGGCTCAAGATGGACGACATCGGGCTGTGGGAGTTGAACGAAGCGTTCGCGTGCCAGGTGCTCTACTGCCGCGACAAGCTGGGCATCCCCGATGAGCGCCTCAACGTGAGCGGCGGCGCGATCTCGATCGGGCATCCGTACGGAATGAGCGGCTCGCGCATGACCGGCCACGCGCTGATCGAGGGCAAGCGGCGCGGCGTGAAGTACGTCGTGATCACGATGTGCGTGGGCGGCGGAATGGGCGCCGCGGGACTGTTCGAAGTAGCCTGATTTTTTTCCCGGCTCTGCACCAGGTTCTCGCCGCTTGACAAATATGTAACCGATCGGTTACAAAATTCTTCAGTGGCAATCGACAAGACCATCGCGGCACTGGCCGACCCGACGCGGCGCGAACTGCTGCATCGCCTGGCGAGCAATCCGTGCCGCGCCGGCGACCTGGCGCGCGGCTTCGCGATCAGCCGCCCGGCGGTGTGCAAGCACACGCGCATCCTCGGCCGCGCCGGCCTGATTCGCGCCAAGAAAATCGGGCGCGAACGGATCTACGAGCTCGCGCCGGGCGGCCGCGACGCCGTCGGCTTGCTGATCAAAAAGCTGGAGGAAGTCGGGGCGTTCTGGGACACGGCTCTGGGAGCCTTCAAGCGTTATCTCGAGGAAAAACAATGACGATTCGTAAATGGATTACGGTGCAGCAGCCGCCCGAGGTTTCGTTCAGGGTGTTCACCGAGGAAGTCGGTGCATGGTGGCCGGGCGGATTCGGCGGCAAGGACATCAAGATGTGCATGGACCGCCGGGTCGGCGGGCGATTTTACGAAATCAATCCCGACGGCACCGAATATGAAATCGGGAAAATCATCGCGTATCAGCCGCCAAGCGTCGTGGCCTTCACCTTTCGGGCGCCGAGTTGGGAGACACTGACGACCGAGGTGGAAGTCCGCTTCATCAAAGAAGGAGCGGGGACTCGCGTCGAGCTCGAGCATCGCGGATGGGAGCAAGCTGAGAAACTGCTCGACGCGCGCAAGAGCTACGACCACGGCTGGGAGTTCGTTCTCGGGCACTATCAGAAGCACGCAACCTTGCCGGCCTGAAAATCAAGGCGCCCGATCAGTTATCGCGCACTTACTGACGAAGGAGATCGAA
>DASQHV010000343.1:0-16844 GCA_035631915.1 Candidatus Acidiferrales bacterium
GCGTGCTGGTGCCCAGCAACCGTATCGCGCCGGCCGCCGCCAACGGCCTCGCGACCCTGAACCAGCTCGCCCCGGGACGCATCGTCTTCGGCGTCGGCACCGGGTTCACGGCCCGCAACACGATGGGCCAGGGCCCGATGAAGCTGTCGGCGCTCCGCGAGTATCTCCGCGTCGTGAAGGCACTGCTGGCGGGCGAGACCGTCGAGTGGGAATCCGAGGGCGCGCGCCACAAAGTTCGATTTCTGAATCCCGAGGCGGGAATGATCAATCTCAAGGACCGAATCCCGCTGCACATTTCGGCCTTCGCGCCCAAGGCTCGCAAGCTGACCGTGGAGATTGCCGACGGCTGGATAACGTTCACCTCCGCAGTTGCGCGCGCGGTGCACGAGGCCGAACAACTCTCCGCGTCGTGCCGCGAGGCGGGCCGCGCGCCTGAGAGTCTCTACCGCACCGTGTTCGCGCTGGGATGCGTGCTCGCGCAGGGCGAGTCGAGCGCGAGTCCGCGCGCAAAGGCTCAGGCCGGTCCGCTCTCGGTCGTGTTTCTGCACGGGCTCGTCGAGGCGACGCTCGGGCTGAACCTCCCTCCTGAAGTCGCACCGATTGTTGAGGCCTATCGCAAGCAGCACGCCACCTATCAGCCCGCCGACGCGCGCTACCTGCAGATGCACAAGATGCATCTGATCGGCGTGCGTCCCGAGGAGGAGAAATTCCTCAGCCCCGAATTCGTCGCGGCAACCACCTTCACCGCGACCGCTCCCGAGCTGCGCGACCGGATTCGCGCGCTGCGCGACGGCGGGTTCAATCAATTCGTAATCCAGCTGGTCCCGGGACATGAATCGGCGCTCGAGGACTGGGCTCGCGTGTTCGACAGCGTCTGAGAGCATCAGTTGTGTGAACTTTGTATTTGATGTGCCGGTCATGTTTGGTACGCTTCTATCGATGAATGGCAGCCTCCAGCGCCGCGCGATAATCGCTGCGATCGTCTCGACGCTCGCCGTTATGCTCGTCGCTGCGTCCGCTCCTCCCGCGCTCGCGTGGACTCTCGGAAGCCTGCTGAACAACAAACCGACCACGCCGGACAAGTTCCAGGTCATCCACGTTTCGGAGCTCGCAGCGCTGATTAACGAGCCGAACGATCACGTCAACATCTACGACGCGAACGGATGGGGGCTGCGCTCGACGGCCGGGATCATTCCCGGCGCGCACCTGCTCACCAGCGACGACAAGTACGACGTCGCGGCCGAACTGCCGGCGGACAAAAGCGCGAAGCTCGTTTTCTACTGCGCCGACACCCATTGAATGGCGTCGCATGAGGCCGCCCGGCGGGCGGTCGATGCCGGTTACACCGACGTCAGCGTGATGGGCGACGGTATCCAGGGTTGGAAGATGGCCGGCAAGGAAGTCGACTATCCCAAGCTCGACTCCGCCGCGAAGGGCGACTGAATCCCGCAACCTCGCACCGCAATCGAGCGCGCTTGCTGGCGCCCGCCAATCTCAAGATGCATATAGTGTCGGCGTGACGGTCGACGCACCACGCGATACCGCGCCGATTCGCGAACTCACGCCGCGGAGCATCGCGCTCGGAATCGCGCTCGCGCTGATCCTCGGCGCCGCGAACGCCTATCTGGGTCTGTATGCGGGCCTGACGGTGTCGGCGAGCATCCCGGCCGCAGTGATCTCGATGGCGATACTGCGGGTGCTCGGCGGCTCGACCATCCTCGAAAACAACGTCGTCCAAACGATCGCGTCGGCGGGCGAGGCGGTGGCCGCGGGAGCAATCTTCACGTTCCCCGCGCTGGTCATCCTGGGCGGCGTGCGAACGCTGCCGTACATAGAAGTGACCGCGCTATGCGTGGTCGGCGCCACCATGGGCTCGCTGCTGGTCGTGTTCCTGCGCCGCGCCTACATCGTCGAGGAGCGACTGCCGTTTCCCGAAGGCGTCGCTTGCGCGCAGGTATTGCGCGCCGGTGCGGAGACGTCCAGCGTTCGCACGCTCGCGATTGGTGGAATCGCCTCGGCGGCTCTGAAAGCCCTTCAGGACGTCTGCGGACTCATCCCCGGGGCAATTTCGGGCGCGCGATGGATCGGCGGCGCCGCGTTTGCCGGCTCGCTCGACATTTCCGCGGCGCTGCTCGGCGTCGGCTACATAGTCGGAATTCGAATCGCCGCGCTGGTCTTTGCCGGGGGCGCATTTGGATGGCTGATCGCGATTCCGATTCTCACCGCGTCGCATCCGCTTGGCGCGCTCGACGCCGCATCGACGGCGTCGCAACTGTGGAGCAGCCAGGTCCGCTACCTGGGCGTCGGCGCGATGCTGACCGGAGGCGTCGTCACGCTGTGGCGACTGCGTACCCGCATCGGCGCGGCAATCTCGGACAGTATCCGCATCGTCAGCAGCAGACAGGCCGCGACCGCCGCCCGCGAGGACACCGATCTTTCCGCGCGCGCCGTGCTGATCGCCGTCGCGCTCTGCGTCCCGGTCATCTTCGCGATCTGCGTCGGCCTGAGTGGCGACATTCTGCTGAGCGCCGCGCTAGCAATTCTGCTTACGTTGATCTGCTTCTTTGCGACTTCGATTGCGGGCTACCTGACCGGCATCGTCGGCGCGTCGAACAATCCGGTCTCCGGCGTCACGGTAATCGTGCTGCTGGCGGTCGCGTTGTTTCTAAAATTTGTCGGCGTGCCGCATGCGGTCGGGCCGGAGCTCGCGATTCTGTCCGGCGCGATTGTATGCACGGCAGCCGCAATGGCGGGTGACTCGACGCACGACCTCGCGACCGGATTCTACGTCGGCGCCACGCCGCGCTCACTCGAAATCGGCGTTCTGCTCGGCGCGATCGCATCGTCATTTCTGATGGCGCCGATACTCAACCTGCTAATCGCCGGCTACGGAATCGCAGGCACGGCAACGGCGCGCGCCGGCGCGCTGGCGGCGCCGCAGGCGTTCCTGATGGCGAAAGTTACGCAGGGCGTATTCAACGGCGGGCTGCCGCTGCGCACCATCGCAGTCGGCGCGGCGCTCGCCGCGATCCTCGGTGGTGCGGATCGTCAGCTCGAACGCGCCGGTTCGAAATGGCGGACGCCGATCATGCCGGTCGCGATCGGACTTTACCTTCCGTTCGGACTGAGCGTTACGATTTTTCTGGGCGCGGTCGCACGCCTGGCCTTTGGCGCCGAAGAAGGAATCGACAGTGGACCCGGAATACTTCTCGCGGCCGGGCTGGTCGCGGGTGAGGCGTTGATGGGTGTTGCGAGCGGCGCGATGGTGACCGCGGGCGTTCATCTGCCGCTGTGGTGATCCGCGCTGTCGCGAGCGTTGCTACTTTCGCAGCCGGCGCAACTGGCGATGCGTCAGCATCCAGCGCAACTCGCCACCCCCGCGATCGAAGCGCGCCGGCAGATCGATCGCGATACAGCCGCCGGTCTTCAGCTTCAAATTTACGGCATCGGCGGCGCCCGTTAGCAAGATCGAAGCGATCGCGCTGAGCTGCGGCTCATGCCCGACGATCATGACGTCGGCGAGCTTCGCGAACGTGCGCAGCGCCACCACCGCGTCGGACGGCGCGACTCCGGTCGCCAGCGCCGGAAGCACCTGCGGCGCCGGCTTGTTCTCGTACGCTGCCGCCACTATCTCCGCAGTCTCTGTCGCGCGCGCGAGCGGGCTGGTTAGAATCGAGTCGAACCTGGGGACCAATTCGCGCAAAGCAATCGCGGCGCCGCGCATTTTTTCCTTCGATCGTTCCGTTAGTCTGCGCGCGCCGTCTTCGCCGCTCGGGGACGCTTCCTCGGCGGTTGCGTGACGCAAAATGTAGAACATCATGGTCGCATCTCCGTCGCGGAGTGCTCATTGGTCGCGCCGACTGCGTTCTCGGACGCGTGTTCGCTGTCGTCGATCTGAGACGCCGACGGTGCCTCGCCGTTTCGCGGGTCCGTGGCGGCGTCGATTGCTGACGACGATGCAGGCATCAGCGCGAGCCTTCCGGCGCGGCGAATCTCGTCAAACGTCTCATGCACAATTTCGGAGCGTTCAAAGCGGCGCCACTGCCGCCGGCAGCGCCGCCTGAGCTTCGCCTCGCGCGCGGCCAGCGACTGGATCAATGCGCCAGCCGCCATCACTGTGCGCAGCGGCGCGCCCGCGCTCTCGGCGTACGCGAGCAGCCACTCCGCGCAGACCGTGACGTCGTGGTAGAGCCCGAGCAGTTCCTGCAACTCCTCCAAACGCGCGAGCGCCTTCTTGTGCCGCTTCGCGCCGAGCGGCGCCATCATCTCGAGCGAATAGCGAAGCCGCTTGATGCGCACGCGCAGCTTGTGAAACACAATCGCGGGCGCATCCTGCGCAAGCCGCTCGCCCTGGCGCGTGGCAGCGCGGCCCGCCGCTCGCAACAGTTGCGGCGCGGCGATTCCCAGCTTGCGGTCGCCGCCAACCTTCTTTAGCGCCGGACGCGAGAGCCTGTCCGTCAGGCCGCGGTAGCGCTTCGATTCGAGCAGCGCGCGCAGTGTGGCGTGCTCCTCCGAGCGCCGGGCGCGCAGCGCTTCGATCATCGGAGTTATCGCGCGTGCTAATTCCGGCTCGATCTTCGCCGTGCGCTCCTCGATCAGCGTGGCCGTGACGTCGCATTCGCGCACTGCGCCGGCCTGCGCCGATATCCACGCCAGGTCGCGCCGGAAGAGCCTCAACTGCGACGCGTAGAGCACGACGGAAAACAATTCGATTGAAGCGCGGAGCCGCCGCGTCGTCACGCGAAACTGATGCAACGGTTCAGCCTCGCCTGATTCCGCGGCCGCCCGGCTGCGCGCCAACGCATCGGCGCCGAACGCGATCGCCTCGCGCGCCGCGTCGGCCACGGACTCGCCTGGGAAAAGTGTCACCCTGCGCTGCGGCGCATCCGAATGCGCGACCTGTGCCACGTTTTCTATTCCTTGCGCGGGTGCACGCCGGCGGTGGCTTCGCGATGGAGAACGGATTCGATGCGAACGAGCGCGTGGCCGCTCAGAGCAACGTCAACTAGCGCTCCAGAACCACCTGCCGATCCAGCAGCCGCGACAACAGGTCGGTCCTTCTCTCGCATGTCCATAGTTCGAGGTCGGCCTTTTCGCGCTTTGAATCGACTCCGACGATCACACGCCCCGGCGAGTACCTGACATCCACATTCTTAACCACACCGAAGTGGCTTCGATCCAGCGCGTCGGCGACCCGCAATATCGCCGCGAGACCGCGCACCACGCGGCGCTTGGCGGGACTGAGCCCGCGGAGATCCGGCGAGTCGAGCTTGGGGGCCTGCTTGCGATGCCCGCGCGCGGCTTGCGCGATCACCTCGATTTCGTCGAGATCGAAACCGAACAGCTCCGCGTTCTTGATCAAATAGTAGGAGTGGCGATTGTGCCGATCGTGATCGATCGCGTGGCCCACGTCGTGCAGCAGAGCCGCAAATTCGAGCAGCTCGCGCGACGACTTCGGCAGTCCCAGCACCGGTGCAGTCGCGTCGAACAGCTTCAACGCGAGCCGCGATACTTGCCGGCCGTGCTCGTTGCTGCCCGCGAAGCGCGCCGCCAGCGCGCCGACCGAGCGGCGCCGGGCGTCCGCCGCCGAACGTGCATTGACTTTGCGCGAGAGCTCGAGCAGCACGCCCTCGCGCAGTGCCCAGGTGCATGCGACCAGCTTGGGCGCTCCGGATTTCTTCAAGATGAAATCGACCAGCCGCGCCGCCGCCGGCATAAGGTCGACGCGCTTTGCATCCATTCCCGGGAGATCGACTCGCAGCGCCGCGTTCGCCTCGACCAGGTCGCGCGTTAGATCCGAGATCTCACTCGCCGAGGCGCTCGCGCCGTGCAGCCGTCCCAATTCTTCGCCACGCGCCGATCGAGCCATCGCAACCAGCGTGTTGACGGTGCCCGACGTGCCGATCGCGCGGACGACGTGCGCGTGTTTAACCTTGCGCATCAGCGGACCGATCTGGCGATCGAGGTGCGCGTCGAGCTTGCGCAACTGTGCGCGCGTCGGCGGGTCGTCCAGCAGATAGCGCTCGGCCAATCGCGCGGCGCCCAGCCTTACGCTGCGCATCCACAGCGGCCGGCCGTCCTGCACCAGCACCAGCTCCACGCTGCCGCCGCCGACGTCGACCAGCAGATGAGGTCCGCCGTCGAGGCCAAGCGCGTGGCGCGCCGCCTGAAAAATCAGCCGCGCCTCGTCCAGCCCGGAAATCACTTCGACTGTCAACCCGGTCTCGCGCTTGATTCGCCGGATGAACTCGGCGCGATTGCGCGACTCACGTACTGCGCTGGTCGCGACCGCGCGCAGCTTGTCCACTTTTCGCACGCGCGCGAGCCGCTTGAAGTTCCCCATCGCGCGCACCGCCAGGTCCATCGACTCCGCGGTCAACCTGCCGGTCATGAACGCGCGCCGCCCCAGCCGGACCATTTCCTTGACGCGGTCGACGACTTCGAGGTGACCGTCGCGATGCACGTCGGCGACGATCATATGTACGGAGTTGGATCCTACGTCGATTGCGCCGAGCCGCATGGATAGAAGGTATGCTCGTCGGCGTGCGATGTCATCAATCTGCGCGCGAACTTGACGCTTCGGGCGCGGTTACCGTTCGATTAACGTGCCGTTTCAAAATCATTTCGAGTCGCTGTAGTTCAAGGTGCGGCGCGCAGCGCGCGCTCGAATGCTTCCAACGCGCGTCTGTCGAACAGCACGAACTCCACGCGTTCGAGCGTCGTCGCGCCGCTCAGATGACGCCGCACTTCCTCGATCATCACCTGCGCGCATCGCTCGATCGGAAATCCCGCGATTCCGGTCCCGATAGCCGGCAACGCGATCGACTTGAGCGAATTCTCCGACGCAAGGCGCAGCGAATTGCGCGTCGACGCGCGCAGATTGGCCTCCGAGGTGGCCTCGCCCAGCCGCATGCTCGCCGCATGAATCACGTGACGCGCTTTGAGCAATCCGGCGCCGGTGATCGCCGCCTCGCCCAGCGCGATCGGCCCGATACGATTGCATTCATTCTGAATCGTCGGACCGCCCTTCGCGCGAATCGCGCCGGCCACGCCGCCGCCGAGCATCAGGTCGTTGTTCGCCGCGTTTACAATCGCGTCGGTATCCGCTTCGGTAAGGTCGCCCTGTCGAATTTGAATCTTCGCACGCCAGTCGCTGCCCATCGTTGCCTCCGTGCGGGCTAAAGCCCGATGTGGATTCTGCTATTATCGCGCCAAGCTGGAATTCCACGAAGCGGGCAAACTGATTTCGGATGCGGACCAGGACGGCTGCCGCTCTAACTGCGCATGTGACGCGAGTGGCCTCGTACGTTGCCGCGGCGGTGCTACTCGCCGTTGTGGGATGCGATCGCGCGGGCCGTCCGCCGGGAACGATCCAGGTGGATTTCGAAACGTCGCCGCCTTCGACCGATCCGCGCCTCGCCACCGACGCCGCATCCTCGCGCCTCAACGAGTTGATCTTTGACTCGCTGATGAAGATCGACCGCAACGGAGAGTTCGTCGGAGATTTGGCCGAGCGCATCGAGCGTCCGACGCCAACCGAAATAATTTTCCATCTGCGCCGCGGCGTACGCTTCAGCGACGGCCGCGAACTCACCGCGCGCGACGTGAAATTTACCTACGACTCGATCGAGAATCCCGACTTGCGCTCGCCCAAGCGCGCCAGCCTGCAGGAATTGAAGGCGATCGAATCGCCCGACGACTACACCGTCGTGATGACGACGGCGAAACCGTACGCGCCGGCGCTGGAGATGGCCGCGCAGGGCGTCGTGCCCTATGGCACCGCGCCGCCGTTGCGGAATGCGGCCGCCGCGCCGACCGGCAGCGGGCCATTCATGATGTCCAGCTTTGCGCGCGACGAAATGATTCGCCTCGAGCGGAATCCGTTTCACGAATCCGCGCCCGCAGCGCCCGCCGCGATACTGGTAAAGATCGTGCCCGACGCCACAGTGCGCGCGCTCGAACTGGCCGAGGGAGTCTGCGATTTTTCCGGGAACAACCTCGAGCCCGACGTGCTGCCCTGGCTCGGCGCGCACCGGTTTCTCACGATCAGCAACACTGCGGGCACCACCTACAAATACCTGTCGTTCAACTTTCGCGATCCGCGGCTGCGGGACATTCGTGTGCGCCGCGCGATCGCATACGCGATCGACCGCGCGACGATCGTCAAATCGATGCTGCGCGGATCGGCGCGCGTGGCGACCGGCCTGCTCGCGCCCGAGAGTTGGGCCTATGACGGCGACGTGACGACTTATCCGTACGATCCCGAACGTTCGCGACGCCTTCTCGACGAGGCAGGTTACCCTGCCGGGCCCAACGGGATGCGCGCGCTGCAGATCGAATTCAAGACCACGCCCGAGGGCTCGCGCCTGGCCGAGGTTTTTCAGGCGATGCTGCGCCGGGTCGGAATCGCGCTGAACGTCCGCACGCTCGAATTCGCGACCTACTATGCCGACATCCAGGCCGGAAATTTCGACATGACGTCGCTGCAATGGGTTGGAATCAACGATCCGAATCACTACTACATGGTTTTCGATTCGACCCAGACTCCGCCCGGGATGAATCGCGGATTTTATTCGAATCCCGAGCTTGATCGATTGCTCGAAGCGGGTAGGCGCACTATCGACGCGGACCAACGGCGGAAAATTTACGCACAGGTGCAGCGGCTGGTCGCGGACGATCTCCCGTACGTATCGCTGTGGTGGGTCGACAACGTCGCGGTGATGAATCGGCGGCTCGCTGATTTTCAGCCCTATCCCAACGGCAGCCTGCGTTCGCTCGCGACGCTGACGCTCATCGAGCCCGGCGCCGCGGAACCCTCGCGATGATCAACTACCTGGCGCGCCGGATGCTCTCTGTTGTGCCAGTCGCGCTTGGCGTTGCCACGCTGACCTTCGCGATCATCCATCTGGTTCCCGGCGATCCCGTGGTTGCGATGCTCGGCGAGACCGCGGCGCCCGCGGACGTCGCGGGGATGCGCCGGCAACTCGGCCTCGACCGTCCGCTGCTCGCTCAATACACCACCTACCTAGCCGGACTGGCGATCGGCGACATGGGCGAGTCGATCTCCTATCGCAAACCGGTCTCGCGGATCGTGAGCGAGCGATTTCCAGCGACGATCGAACTTGCGGCAGCCGGGATGGTGGTCGCGCTTCTGATCGCGTTCCCACTCGGCATCGTCGCGGGCGCGAACCCGGGCGGCGCCGCCGACATGGGCGCGATGGGATTCGCGATTCTCGGCATCTCAATTCCGCACATCTACCTCGGCCCGCTGCTGATGATTCTGTTTTCGCTCGATCTCCGCTGGCTGCCGTTGACAGGTCGCGGCGGATTCGCACATCTCGTGCTGCCAGCCGTCACGCTCGGCACGGCGCTCGCCGCGATCATCGCGCGGATGCTGCGCCAAAGCCTGATCGTCGTGCGCGGGAGTGACTACATGCGCACGGCGCTCGGCAAGGGACTCAGCGCGCGGGCCGCGATTGTGCGGCATGGACTCAAGAACGCTTTGACTTCGGTGATCACGATCATCGGCCTGCAGATGGGTTCGCTGCTGAGCGGCACCTTGATCACCGAGATGATTTTCTCGTGGCCGGGCCTCGGCCGCCTGCTGATCGGCGCCATCGGCGCGCGCGACTATCCGCTGGTTGAAGGATGCGTGTTGACGTTCGCGATGACCTACGTCTTCGTCAACCTGGCGACCGATCTCGTATATGCACTCGTCGATCCGCGCGTGAGGATCTCGTGAAAGCGCGCGTGCGCAATCCGGCACTGGCTATTGGAGTGACTATTGTCACTGGGCTGCTCGTCGCTGCAGCCTTCGGCCCGCTTGTCTTCCGCACCGATCCGTTGGCGATCGATCTGGTCGCCTCACTGACCGGACCGAGCCTGGCGCATCCCTTCGGCTGCGACTCGCTCGGCCGCGACCTGCTGGTGCGAGTGCTGTGGGGCGCGCGCCTCTCGCTCTCGATTTCCACTGCCGTGGTCGCGCTTTCGCTCGTGGTCGGCAGCGCGATCGGCGGCGCCGCGGCTCTGGCCGGCGGCCGAATCGACAACCTCGTGATGCGCGCCGTCGATATCGTGCTCGCGTTTCCCGGAACTCTGCTCGCGATCGCGCTCGCCGCGATTCTCGGTCCCGGCCTGATCGACCTGGTGGTTGCGCTGACTGCGATGGGCTGGACGGGCTACGCGCGAATCGTTCGCGGCGAAGTGCTCACCCTGCGCGAGCGCGAGTACGTAGTCGCCGCCACGACGCTTGGCGCCAGTCGCACGCGCCTGCTGATGCGTCATCTGTTGCCCGGAGTCGCCGGCCCGCTGGCGGTGCAGGCGACGTTTGGAGTCGGCGGTATCATCGGCGCCGAAGCCGCGCTCTCGTTTCTGGGCCTGGGCGCGATGCCTCCGACGCCGAGTTGGGGCAACATGCTGGAAGCGGGACGCGCGTTTTTGCTTGTCGCACCTCATCTCACGACCGCGCCCGGCCTTGCGATCGGTCTCTCGATTCTGGGCTTTAATCTGCTCGGCGACGGAATCGCGCAGCGAATCGGCAGGCGCGCCTGACCTGATGCGGCTGCGGGAATTTTCGTGATACACCTCAATTCAGTGTCGCGGAGTGAGTGCGCGAAATGGCGAGTCTGCAACCTGACGAAATTGCCCGGCGCCTGACGGATTTCATCACCGCGGAGGGCGGCTTCAAGCGCGTCGCGATCGAGAACTTCCGCCGGATGCCCGGCGGAGCTTCGCGCGAGATCTGGTCGTTCGATTGCACGACCGTTGAAAACGATCGCGACGGCTCGACGCGGCGTCGCGGCATGGTGCTGCGGCGCGATCCCGGCGCGCACAAGATCGACACTTCGCGACGCAACGAATTCGCCGTACTTCGCGCAGCGTTCGAGGAGCACGTGCCGGTGCCCGAGGTCTTGTGGCTGTCCGAGGATCCGGCGGTGCTTGGCGCGCCGTTTTTCATCATGGAGCGCGTGGAAGGCGAGACGCTGGCCCGCCGCCTGCTGCGCGACGAGAAGTTCGCGAAGGCGCGCGAGGTGATGCCGGCGCAGTTGGCCGAAATCCTCGCGAAAATTCACCGCATCGACGCCATCAAGCATCGCTTCGATTTTCTTCCCGAACCCGGCGCCAACTCAGCGCTGACCGAGGTCAAGCGCTACGAGGAAAATTTTCGCCATCTCGCACTCGAACCGCATCCGGCTTTCGAACTGGCTTTTCGCTGGCTTCTCGGCCGCATCCCGAAAACGCCGCGCAAGACCCTCGTCCACGGCGACTACCGAATCGGCAACGTCATCTTCGGTCCCGAAGGCGTGCGTTCGATTCTCGATTGGGAGCTGGCCCATCTCGGAGATCCGATGGAAGACGTCGGATGGATGTGCGTGCGTGCGTGGCGCTTCGGCAACGACTCGAAGCCGGTCGGCGGACTCGGCTCGCGCGAGGATTTCTTCCGCGCCTACGAAAAGGCCAGCGGGGTGCCGGTCGATCCGGAGGCCGCGCGCTTCTGGGAAGTCTTTGGCAACCTGCGCTGGGGAATCATCACGATCAGCCAGGCGCGGACGCATATCGACGGGTTCGTCAAAAGCGTCGAACTCGCCAGCATCGGGCGCCGCACCGCCGAAACCGAGCTCGAACTGCTCAACCTGATCGAATAGCGAGATACTCACTATGCAGGACCGTCCGACCTCGATTGAACTATTGGAAGCCGCCGCGGACTTCGTGGATCGCGAACTTGTTCCCGTGATCGAGGGCGCGAAACAGTTTCAGGCGCGCGTCGTCGCGAATGTGATGCGGATCGTCGCTCGCGAAATCCAGCTCGAGGATCCGTATGTCCGGCGCGAGGTGAAGGCGCTGGCCAAATTGCTCGGTCACGAAGCGCCCCATCTGCACGGCCTCGACGACCTGCGCAAAGCCAGCGCCGAGTTTGCCGGGGAGCTGAGCAATCGGATTCGCGCCGGCGACGCGGACACAGGAGCGTGGCGCGCCGAGGTGATGGCCAACGTGCGGCAAAGCGTCGAGGACAAGTTGAGAATCGCGAATCCGCGCTACATCGAGGCCGACCTCGCGGCGCGCGGCGGTCCGGCAAAGCAAAGTTGATTTCGCAGGTTTGAAGCGGAGAGAAATTCGTCGGCGCCCCGGCGCGCCGACTCACCATCAGAGGAGAACAGACAATGCCCGAGCGCAAAGTAGTGCTGCTGACCCAGGACGACCTGATGCATCCCAACACCGGTGAGTCCAACTTCAACGAGAGCGCATACTACAATTTTTTCGATCGCAAGCAGCGCCTCGGCGGCTTCATCCGGCTGGGTAATCGCGCCAACGAGGGCTACGCCGAAATGACCACCTGTCTCTACCTGCCGGACGGGACCGTGGGCTTCATGTTCCAGCGCCCCGAGATCAAGAACAACGACGCGCACGATGCCGGCGGCGCGAAGTTTGAAGTAGTCAAACCGTTTGAGCATCACCGCGTTAGTTACACCGGCAAAGTCTGCATCCTCAAAAATCCGCTCGAGATGGCCGATCCGGCGAAAGCCTTCAAAAGCAATCCCTACTCGCGCGCCAAGCTGGAAATTGACTATCGCGCAACCTCGCCAGGATGGGGCGGCGAGCTGCGCGAAAAGCGGGGCGCCGAATGGGTGTCGCCGGAACCGACGGGCGATCCCGAAGCGCAGTTCGCCAAGGGACACCTCGAACAGCTCGGTCACGCGACGGGCACGCTCGTACTGAGCGCCGATGGCAAGGATCGCGAATTCAAAATCGACGCGCTCGGTCTGCGCGACCACAGCTGGGGCCCGCGCTACTGGCAGGCGCCCAAGTACTACCGATGGCTCACGATGAACTTTGACGAGAACCTCGGCGGGATGGCGACGATCACCGTCAATCGCGACGGCAGCGAGCGCCCGGGCGGATTCATCGCGCGCAAGGGTCAGCCGTTCGTCAATATAGTCAAAGTGGATGTGCAGACAGACTTCGTTGGCGAGCAGCAGCTGCACGACAAGATCAAGCTGACCTGCCAGACCGCCGACGGAGCGGCGCCGATTGTCATCACGGGCAAAGTGCTGTCGATGATTCCGCTGCGCAATCGACGCGCCGGAATGGTCACGCGCATCGCCGAGGGGATGACCGAGTGGAACTGGGACGGCAAAATCGGGTACGGACTCTCCGAGTACCTCGACCACTTCGACGAGTGATGCAGTGAAAAACCGGCCTAGCGCGACAGCTTCAGCGCGCGCAGGCTCTCCGTGTACGGCGGATACGCGACCCCGCGCTCGGTGATTATCGCGGTCACCAGTTCGGCTGGCGTCACGTCGAACGCCGGATTGAAGGTGCGGACGCCCTTCGGCGCAATCTGCTTGCCGCCGTACTCGGTCAACTCGAGTCCCGCACGTTCCTCGATTGGTATCGCATCGCCGTTGGGACAATCGAGATCGATCGACGACAGCGGTGCGGCCACATAAAAGGGCACGCCGTGCCGTCGAGCCATCACCGCCAGCGGATAGGTGCCAATCTTGTTTGCGATGTCGCCGTTGGCCGCCGTGCGATCGGTCCCCACGACTACGCAATCGATCTTCTTCTGCGCCAGCACCGTCGCTGCCATGCTGTCGGCGATCACCGTCACCGGTATCCGGTCCTTGTGTAGTTCCCACGCGGTCAGGCGGGAGCCTTGCAGAAACGGGCGCGTCTCGTCGGCGAACACGCGGACCGCCTTGCCCGCCTCGCGCGCCGCGCGAACGACCCCCAACGCCGTACCGTAGCCCGCTGTCGCGAGTGCGCCGGCATTGCAGTGCGTCAGCACCGTCGCGGAATCGCCGAGCAGTTCTGCGCCGAAGCGGCCGAGCGCGCGATTCACGCCCAGGTCTTCTTCGTAAATCGCGATCGCCTCCGCGCGCATCCGGCGGAAAAGTTTTTCCGCGTCGAGCGAAAGATTTTGCGCGAGCACCCGGCCCATCCGCTCGACCGCCCAGGCCAGGTTCACCGCCGTCGGCCTCGTGGAGCGAAGCACCTTGGCTACTGTGTCGAAGCGGCGCTGCGCGCGCGTACCGGCGGTGCCCCTGATTCCCAGCGCCACGCCCATCGCCGCGGCGACACCGATCGCCGGCGCGCCGCGAATCACCATCGTGCGGATCGCGTCGGCAACTCCGCGATAGTCGCGATAGGTACGAATTACCTCGCGCGCCGGCAGCAGGCGCTGATCGATCATGCGGACGGTGTCGGCCCGCCATTCTATCGTCTTGATTGCCACCCGACCGACCGCGGACGCGGTCACAGAACTAGATGCGCTCGTAGACTCCGCGCGCGCGGCGCCGCGCCGTTCCCGCTTCGATCCATCGCGTGATCGCCGCGAAAATCTCCGACGGCCGCTTCTCCCTGAGTCCGCGGACCTTTCGCACGTCCGCCGCTTTGAAGTGCTTGGGCAGTGCCGCCAACACGCTCTTCCAATTGACGCGTCCGCTCGCTCCGGCCGCCGCGACCGACGCCCGCCCACCCGCGCGCCCGATTAGCGTCGAGAGCCGCGCTTCCTCTCCCCTCAATCGGTTGAGCTCGGACTCCTTCTTTCGAAGATCCTTGCGCAACTTCACCAACAGGGCCCGCGCCTGTCGTTGAACTTGCACGAAGGCCGAGGAGTTCCCGCTCGAACCCTTCTTGCGTGGCATCAATTGGTCTCCTTCATTGAAGTGGTTAGTCAGTTCGGTAGTAACCTACACAATCAAAACCTAGATCACAAGTATGCAAACTTGACATTCGATATTCAGTCGAATTCGAGTGCATATTGGCAATGGACTCGGTTCACCTAGTCAGTAGGGTAGATTGCTGTACGACGCTCTACTACGTCGACTGAGCATTGAGCGTGCTGAAGTAACTATAACGGCCTGATCGAAGAGTTTATTCGTCAACCGTGTCACCCTTGCCGTGTGCAGTCAGTCGTCTCGCTTCCGTCCCCAGCCACTCGCCAGCCGCGGCATTCCAACTATTCGCGATGGCCGCGACTTCCAAAATCTTGCCTCGACTGATGGTTGGGAGCACTCGGCCTGCCGCCTCCTCTTACCTCCCGCACGACGGCCCGTCGCCTGCTAGCTCCGGTTGACGCCACCCAGGCCGGCGTTACGCGGGCGCCCACTCGGTCACACTACCGGTCACGCGGCTCTCTTCCGGACCTCCGGGTCGACTCCTGAGAAGTCATCCACAGTCTCGCGGGGCGGACAATATAATGTTTCAAAGATTACAAAAGGAGCTTAAATGTCACTTGCAGGTGAGGGTTGAGCCCCGGGATGACGGCGCTGGTGCGCGTCGACGCCAAGCCTCGTGGCTGTCAGCAGCACACCTGATCGTCTAACCGAATGCCGCCGAGCGTGGGTGATCAAGGCCGATAAAGTTTGGATCAATTTTCACATATCGATACCCGTAGCGAGGAAATCGCCCCGCAATTTCACCCTGAATCCAGGTGCAGAGCTATTTTTGAGTTTGGCGCGGTGCTATAAGCATTCCGGAATTTGGACTAGATGCGCGCAAGTAATGTTGCGGCGTAACTGTTTGAAGGCGCAACGGGGGCTCCTGGTAGTTATAGGTAAGGGTATAGTGCGTCGCGAGGTTCGGTGCTGGCGCGCGAGGAGAGGGTAATGGGCCGCAGACTGTATGTTGGGAATCTGGCTTGGACTGTGACCGATCAGGATCTGCTCGACGTTTTTTCTGAAGCAGGAAAGGTGGATAGCTCGCAGGTCATCATCGATCGCGCGACCAACCGCTCGCGGGGCTTCGGCTTCGTCGAGATGGCGACCGACGATGCGGCCGAAGCCGCCATCAAGAAACTGAACGGGCGCGACATCAAGGGCCGTCCGATTCGAGTAAATGAAGCGCAGGCGCGAAGCGGTGGCGCCGGTGGTGGTGGCGGCGGCGGGGGAGGCGGCGGCGAACGCCGCGGCGGACGCGACCGCTAGCATCGCTTGATCATGCTCCGGCCGCAGCGCGGGTAACCCTCGCGCGCACCGCAGCCGACATCGCTAATTCACGCAGGGGGGAACATTCAATTCTCAACCCCACACGCTTGTGTCTGAGCAGACGTTCTCCATGACATCGCAGTGCAGTTAGTCACGCTCGAAGCGCGGACCGAGCGCGCTGTGATCGTCCCCGAAGCCGGTTTCCAGTGCCTTGGCTATCGCGTCGACGCGCACGAAGTGATCGCCGGCCCGCAGAGTCCCGACGACTGGCGCGCGCATCCCCATCGCGGCGGAATTCCGATTCTGTTCCCATGGCCCGGACGCGTTGCCGATGCGCGCTTTACGTTCCGCGGCCGCGAGTACCGACTGCCGGTGAACGAACCCGCGCGCGGGCATTCGATCCACGGCTTCGCTTGCGAGCAAGCGTTTCGCGTCATCCGCCGCGAGCCGCATCGCGTCAGCGCAGTGCTCGATTCGACTGAACATCCCGGACTTGAATCCATCTGGCCGTGGCCGTTCACGCTCGAACTCGAATACGAAGTAGGTAATGGATTGAGACTACGAGCGAAGATAGTCAACTCAGGCAATACGGCAATGCCATTCGGTTTCGGGGCGCATCCGTACTTTCACGCGCCGCTGAATCCAACCGCCAGCCGCGACGCTCTGATGATGCAACTTGACGCCGACACGCGATGGCCGCTCGACTCGCGTTTCATCCCGACCGGCGCCGCAATCCCGTTGGCCGGGAAATTCGATCTTCGTGCACCGCGCCAGCTTGCAGCGGAAACCTACGACGACGCGTTTCGGATGGCGCCGTCGTCCGACGCTTCCGCGCCGCGGGCATGGCTCATCGATCCGTCGTTGAAGCTCGCGGTCGAAGTCCGCGCCGACGCCGCGTTCGGCGACTTCGTCGTTTAC
>DASQHV010000344.1:0-4952 GCA_035631915.1 Candidatus Acidiferrales bacterium
GCCAGGCGCAGCACTGCCTCGGTCGCTTCCGGCCGCTTCAAGTCTAGCGCGACGGAGCGCCGCCCGCGAATCAGCAGATAGTGCTTGGTGTCCATCGCGATGCCGAGGCCGGCGTCCGCGGTGCGATCGATGCGCAGTACGTCGGCCCCCATGTCGGAGAGCAGCATCGCGCACATCGGGCCGGGGCCGATTCCAGCCAGTTCGATAACTCGGTAGCCGGTCAACACTCCCATTTTTTCTTACCTCGCAGGTCGGAGTTGCCCGACCATACCACAAGATTGCGTTATTCCTTTCTCTTCTTGTCCAGGCCGGCGAACGCGATCACGCGCGCGAAATCCTTTGGGTCGAGGCCGTCGGAGACTTCAGCCACCCAAGTGCAGAAGTCGATCAGGTCGGCGTCGATCTCGCTTTCCGGCGGGCGCGGCTCGTAGCGACTGAACATCCCGTACACCAGCGCCATCGACGGCCGCCCGCGTCCCAGGTCCGCCAGGTCGAGTGCATACAGATGTCCGTACGCCGAGCGCCAATAGACACGGCCGGCGCGAAAGCCGACCGCGCGCTCCAGGCTCTCAGCCACAGCGGGCCGGACGTCGAGTTCCTGCTCGAACAGCAGCAAATCGCCGCGGAGCCGCGCGAGCTCTTCCACGGCGGGCGTGACGAACTTCATGGCCTGCTCCCGACGGTGCGATTCAGGAACGCGACGATCGCTTTCGCCAAGTCCGGCCCGCGATCGTCCTGCAGGAAGTGCCCCGCCCTATCGAACGTGATCGGACCCTCCGCGTTCGGAAGCAGTTGCTTCATCCGGTTCGCATACTCGATCGGAAAGACGTTGTCCTCCGGCGCCCACAGCAGAATCGTCGGCGTGCGCGCGAGCTCGGGCAATCGCGACTGGATCATTCGCATGTCGGCCCATCCGCGATCGCCCTCCCGAAGCGGAATCGTGCGGGGCCACGTCAGCACCACGTTGTCGGAGTCGGGCTCATCGAACACGTGATGGTAAGCGCGGCGCTCGTCGTCGCTCATGCCGCGGCGCGAAATGGCCGGGGCGCCGCCGTGCGACAGCACTTTGAAGCGCTTCATCAGCAACTGCCCGAGTAGCGGCGCGCTCCACGTCGTCCACGGCAGCGGCGATTGATGGAACTTGCCGACGTAGTCGGTGAACAGCCACGTATTCATCAGCACGATCGCGGCGAGCCGATCGATCCGCTGGAGCATCGCGCCGACACCCTGCGGACCGCCCCAGTCCTGCCCGACCATCGCGACGCCGCCGAGCTCGAGTTGATCGATCAGCGAAACCAGGTCGGCAATGTGATGTGCGAGCGAGTACGCCGCGTCGAAGCGCGGATGGTCCGAGTAGCCGGCGCCGATGCAATCGGGAACGATCACCCGGTAGCCGGCGTCAGTCAGCGGCGCGATGAAGTCGCGATAGAGAAATCCCCAGGTCGGATTGCCGTGCAGCAACAGCACCGGGCGCGCGTCGCGCGGGCCTTCGTCGACGTACGCCATCGTGCGGCCGTTCACCGTCAGGGACTTTTGCTCCCACGGAAAGAGCCGCTTGAGCCAGGCCGGCTTCTCGTTCATGACCAAGCAGTGCCACCGATGCGAGGCTGGTGGCAAGCGATGGCGGGCAATCGAAAAAGCGGGTTTACCTAATCGTTGAAAATAGGGAAAACTGTGGCGGAAGACGTTTTTTCAGCAGAGGATGCCCGCGATGAATCGACTTGGCCCGGCCGTCGTTGCGCTCGCAATCGCGACCATGCTCGGCGCCGGCGCGATCGCGGTCGCTGGAGACATGGACCACGTCAAGATGAGCGGCGGCAAGATGATCGTGATGCAATCCGGCAAGCCCGACGCTCCCATGGACCACGAGATGACGATGTCCGACGGCACGATCGTCACGCCCGACGGAACCGTTCGCCTCAAGGACGGCAAGGTGATGCAACTCAAAAGCGGCGAGATGGTGATGATGGACGGACACGTCATGCGCGGCGGCAAGGCGGCCGCGATGTGTCACTGAGGATGGTTGATGCCGACGGCTAGTTCACCTTCTCGCGCAACCGGACGTCGCCCGCAGCCGCTGATGATTCGGCTCGCGCATTGGATCAACATTCCGCTGCTCGTAATTATGGCCGGCAGCGGGCTGCAGATTCTCGTCGCGTATCCGTATCTGGGACCGCGCGGCGCACTCTACTCGTGGTATCCGCTGCAGGGTGATGCGCCGCCGTCGTGGCTGCGGTTCGGCGGATGGCTGGCGGGCGCGCGCCATTGGCACTTCGCGATCGCGTGGTTTCTGATCTTCAACGGCGTGCTCTACCTCATCTACCAGGTCGCGAGCGGTGAATGGCGGCGCCGGACGTTCCTCCCGCGGCGCGACACCGCCAACGCGTTCGCGATGTTCGCTTACTACCTCCGCCTGCGAAAAACGCCGCCGCCCGAGGATTTCTACAACGGCCTGCAGCGCATCGCATACACCTCGGCAATTCTGTTCGGCGTCGTCGTCGTGTTGTCGGGCCTGGCGATCTACAAGCCCGTACAATTGTGGTGGCTGACCGCGACGTTCGGCGGCTATGACTGCGCCCGCGTCGTCCATCTCTCGTGCCTGGTGCTGCTCGCCGGATTCACTGCAACTCATCTGGTGCTGGTCGCGCTTCATCCGCGCACGATCGTCACGATGGTGACCGGGGGCAAGCGTGGCTAGGCTCGTCACCCGCCGAAAACTGTTGATGAGTCTCGGCGCGGCCACCTTGCTCGCCGGATGCGACAATCGCGTCGCGGCGCATTTTCTAAGCGCGATGGGCCGTTGGAACGAGGGTTTCGACCGCCTGCTGTTCTCGACGACGCGACTTGCGCCCGAGGAACCGGAATCCGCGATGACGCCGCCGACAGATTTTCCGAGCTACTTCATCGCCGACGAGATGCCGATGCCGCCGGCGGGATGGACGCTCAAGGTCGGCGGCCTCGTCGCGCGCCCCGGCGTGCTGACGCTCGAGCAACTCAAGCGGATGCCGCGGACGGACATGCGAATCCGTCATCACTGCGTCGAAGGATGGTCGGCGGTGGCGTCGTGGCATGGCGTGCGCCTCAGCGAGGTTGCGCGGATGGCGGGCGCGAGCCGCGACGTCCGGTACGTCGAGTTCCGATCGTTCGACGCTGGATACTTTTCATGCTGGGACGTCGAAAGCGCGACGCATCCGCAGACCATCCTCGCCTACGGCATGAACGGCCACGACCTATATCCCGACCACGGCGCGCCGCTCCGGCTCTACTCACCGGTCAAGCTCGGCTACAAGAACGTCAAGTACCTGACCGAAGTGAATTTCATGCCGACCCGCACCGGCGGCTACTGGGAAGATCAGGGTTACGATTGGTACGGCGGCGTCTGACGGTGCGGACTTGCATCGCGCGCGCGACGCGGGCACAAGACACTATGCTTCTTCGACGCGTTGCCGCGTGCTTTTCGATCCTGGCGATCCTGATGCTCGCTTCATGCGCATCGGGCAACGGTCCGCAGCAAACGTGGGAGCTGATGGTTCCGCCGCCGAGCAAGGGCGCGGTTTACGGATACGATCCGCAGGCGCCGCTGAAAGAGTGGGAGCGCTTCGGCGATACCGGCTTCGCTTCCGATGCTGACTGTGAGAACTTTGTGGCGACTACGCTTCGGGAATGGAACGAGCAATCCGGATGGTCGCGCAATGCCAGCGAGGGTACCTTCGACAGTGAGCTCGATCGCTTGCGGGCTGGGGTGTGCGTGACGATCCACGATCCACGCTTGCACGGCAACCAGAGCTTCTAATTGCGCCGCGTGCATCAACGCCCGAATTTGACGGCGTCCTGAATTCTGGCTATCTTCTGGCCAGATGCGCTACGAGATTGTCTTCGCCCCGGCAGCGGCGGAGGACTACCGAAACCTGTCGGCTTATCAACGCGCTGAGGTGAGGGACAGTCTCGAACGGTACCTACGCTATCAGCCGACTCGGGTGGGCAAGAGCCGAATCAAGCGCTTGCGTACCTTGAGCCAGCCGCAATACCGGCTCCGGGTTGGAGAAGTGAGAGTTTTCTATGACGTCACGGACGAAATCATCCAAGTCCTCGCAATCGTCACGAAAGCCGCGGCGGCGCGCTGGCTCTCCGAGCACGGAACGCCCGATACGCCGGGTGGGGCTCGCTGAGGTCAAAGACGACCTGTCGAGATTCCTGCGCCTTGCAGAGTCCGAGGAGATTGTGATTACGCGCCACGGAAAGCCGGCCGGGGTGCTGATTGGGTTCGAAAGCGAAGACGACTGGTTCGACTATCGGCTAGAGCACCACCCGGAGTTTCTACGGCGGGTAGCCGACGCGCGAGACGCCCTGAAAGCCGGCCAGGGAGTCCGATTGCAGGATCTGCCACGCTGATCGTTTCCAGTTGCGCGTCGTCGATGGCTGCACGCGAACCACGATCATTTTGCGTGCAGCCAGGTCAGCGCGCATGCGATCAGCGCCTCGACGCCGGTTGAAATCGTCGGTTCGATCACCGGCGCGAACAGCGGCGAGTGATTGCTCGGAATCTCGTCCATCCGCCCTTCCGCCGCGGCCTTGGTCACGGTTTCGGAATCGAGGCCGCCGAAATACCATAACACCGAGGGAACCCCGGCCGCCGTGCCGAACTCGCCGAAGTCCTCGCTCGCGTTCACCAGCGGTATCTCATGCACCCGCTCCTCGCCGAAGTGGCGCGTCAATGCGCCGACGGTGCGGCCGGTCGCCTCGGGATCGTTGGTGAGGATCGGGAAACTGTTGAGCTGTCTGAACTCGGGCGGGCGCGGCGCGTTGGATGCCGCCGCCTCGGCCGTCGCAATCCGCCGAATCGCGTCGAGCACGTGCGTCCGCACTGCGGGCGCGAACGATCGCACGTTCAGTTTGATCGACGCGCTATCGGGAATGATGTTCTCCTTGGTGCCCGCGTGCAGGCTGCCGAC
>DASQHV010000345.1:0-5987 GCA_035631915.1 Candidatus Acidiferrales bacterium
CAGGGCACGCTGCGCCGCGAAGACATCCTGGAAGTCGTCCGCTACCTGATGGAGCTCAAGAACGGCAACGGCCAGGTCGACGATATCGACCACCTGGGCAACCGCCGCGTGCGCGCCGTGGGCGAGCTGGTCGAGAACCAGTTCCGCATCGGGCTGGTCCGGATGGAGCGCGCGATCAAGGAGCGGATGTCGCTGCAGGATATCGAAACCCTGATGCCGCAGGAGCTGGTCAACTACAAGCCCGCTTCGGCCGTGATCAAGGAATTCTTCGGCTCCTCGCAGCTCTCGCAGTTCATGGATCAGACCAATCCGCTGAGCGAAATCGCTCACAAGCGCCGCCTCTCGGCGCTGGGGCCCGGCGGTCTCACGCGCGAGCGCGCCGGATTCGAAGTCCGCGACGTTCATCCGACGCACTACGGGCGCGTCTGCCCGATCGAAACGCCCGAGGGTCCGAATATCGGACTAATCGCTGCGCTCTCGACCTACGCGCGCGTCAACGAATACGGCTTTATCGAAACGCCGTACCGCGAGGTCGAGAACAATCGCGTCACCGATCGGATCGTCTATCTCTCGGCGCTCGACGAGGAAGACAAGGTGATCGCACAGGCCAACGCGCCGCTCGACGCGCACGGCCGCTTCACCACCGACCCGGTGTCGGCGCGAATCGGCGGCGAGTTCCAGCTCTCGCGCGCCGAGGACGTGCAGTACATGGACGTGTCGCCCAATCAGCTGGTCTCGGTGGCGGCGTCGCTGATTCCGTTCCTCGAAAACGACGACGCCAACCGCGCGCTGATGGGTTCCAACATGCAGCGCCAGGCGGTGCCGCTGCTGAAGCCCGACGCGCCGCTGGTCGGCACCGGCCTCGAAGGGACCGTCGGCCGCGACTCGGGTGTGACCGTGGTCGGCAAGCGCGACGGCGTGGTCGAGAGCGTCGATGCGGAGCGAATCGTGGTGCGCGCCGACAAGCAGTCGCGCGACCTGCGCGACGCCGGCGTCGACATCTACAACCTCATCAAGTACCAGCGCTCCAACCAGAGCACCTGCATCAACCAGCGCCCCATCGTGGTCAAGGGCGAGCGGGTCAAGGCCGGCGACGTGCTGGCCGACGGCCCCTCGACCGACATGGGCGAGTTGGCCCTGGGACGCAACGTGCTGGTCGCGTTCATGCCGTGGGGTGGCTACAACTTCGAGGATTCGATTCTGATCTCGGAGCGCGTGGTCAAGGAAGACCTGTTCACCTCGGTGCATATCGAGGAATTCGAGTGCATCGCGCGCGACACCAAGCTCGGGCCGGAGGAAATCACCCGCGATATCCCGAACGTCGGCGAGGAGGCGCTCAAGGACCTCGACACCAGCGGCATCATCCGCATCGGCGCCGAAGTGCGCCCGCAGGACATCCTGGTCGGCAAGATCACGCCCAAGGGCGAGACCCAGCTGTCGCCCGAGGAAAAGCTGCTGCGCGCGATCTTCGGCGAAAAGGCCGGCGAGGTGCGCGACACCAGCCTGCGCGTGCCGCCGGGAATCGTCGGCACCGTTATCGACGCGAGGGTGTTCTCGCGCCGCGGCGTCTCGAAGGACGAACGCACGCAGGAAATCGAAGTGCTGGAAGCCGAGCGCCTCAAGCATGACGAGGGCGCCGAAATCAGCATCATTCGCCAGGAGACGCTCCGCAAACTCAAGAAATCGCTGGTCGGCAAGAAACTGGCCGGGCGCGTGATGTCCGACGAGCGCAAGGAGCTACTCAAAAAGGGCGACCCGCTGACGGCCGAAGAGCTGGAAGAGTTGGCGCCGACGCTGTGGGGCCAGGTCCGCGTCGAGAACGACTCGGCGCAGGAAGAGGCGACCCAAGCGATCGCTGCGATGAACGCCAATGTCGAGGCGGTGCAGAACCACTACGGGGCCAAGGTCGAGCGCCTGAAGGCCGGCGACGAGTTGGCGCCGGGCGTGATCAAGATGATCAAGGTGTTCGTCGCGATCAAGCATCGCCTGCAAGTCGGCGACAAGATGGCCGGACGCCACGGCAACAAGGGCGTCCTCTCGCGCATCCTGCCCGAGGAGGACATGCCGAGTCTCGCCGACGGAACCCCGGTCGATATCGTGCTCAATCCGCTCGGGGTGCCGTCGCGCATGAACGTTGGACAAATCCTGGAGACTCACCTGGGATGGGCCGCGCGCGAGTTGGGCCACAAGATTGAACAGGATCTTCGCGACGGCGTAAGCGTCGCGCAGTTAAAGAAGCGGCTCAAGGAAGTTTATCCGGAAAAAGAGAGCCACGACTTTATCGACGAGCTGGCCGACCCCGACATCTATAAGCTGGCGGCCAAAGCGCTGGCGGGTGTGCACGTGGCGTCGCCGGTGTTCGACGGCGCGCGCGAAGAGGAAATCTTCCAGCTGCTCAAGCGCGCCGAGCTGCCCGAATCGGGACAGTCGACGCTGCACGACGGACGCACGGGACTGCCGTTCGAGCAGCCGGTGACGGTCGGCGTGATGTACATGATGAAGCTGCATCACCTGGTCGAGGACAAGATTCACGCGCGCTCGACGGGTCCCTACAGCCTGGTCACGCAGCAGCCGCTCGGCGGCAAGGCGCAGTTCGGCGGCCAGCGCCTGGGTGAGATGGAAGTGTGGGCGCTCGAGGCTTACGGCGCCGCGTACACGTTGCAGGAGATGCTCACCGTCAAGTCGGACGACGTGGCGGGACGCACCCGGATGTACGAGGCGATCGTCAAGGGCGAGAACACGCTCGAGCCGGGATTGCCGGAATCGTTCAACGTTATGGTCAAGGAGCTTCAGTCGCTGTGCCTGAACATGGAGCTTTTGGAACAGCCGCAGAGGGCCTAGGGACGTTCGCAAAGATGGGGCGTTGGCCTAAGGAGTAGAAACGGGATGGAAGATCTCTTCGGCGTATTCGAGAAACCCAAGAATCCACTGGCGTTCAACGCGATCCGCATTTCGATCGCGTCGCCGGAAATGATCCGTTCGTGGTCGCACGGCGAGGTCAAGAAGCCCGAGACCATCAACTACCGGACCTTCAAGCCCGAGCGCGACGGTCTGTTCTGCGCCAAGATTTTCGGGCCGACCAAGGACTACGAGTGCAACTGCGGCAAGTACAAGCGCATGCGCCATCGCGGCGTGGTCTGCGAGAAGTGCGGCGTCGAGGTAATCCAGTCGAAGGTCCGCCGCGAGCGGATGGGACACATCGATCTGGCGGCGCCGGTCGCGCACATCTGGTTCCTGCGCTCGCTGCCGTCGCGCATCGGCACGCTGCTCGACATGACGCTGAAGGAACTCGAAAAGGTTCTCTACTTCGAGTGCTACATCGTCACCGACGCGGGCGAGACGCCGCTGCAGTACAAGGAGCTGCTCACCGAGCGCAAGTATCGCGAGGCGCGCGAGCAATACGCCGACGGCTTCAAGGCCGAGATGGGCGCCGAGGCGGTGCGCGCGCTGCTCGGACAGATGACGCTCGACTCGCTGGCCGAAGAACTGCGCACCGAGATGAAGGCGACGGCCAGCGAGGCGCGGCGCAAGAAAGTCGCCAAGCGGCTGAAGGTCGTCAACGCGTTCCGCGACTCGGGCAACAAGCCCGAGTGGATGATTCTTACGATCCTGCCGGTGATTCCGCCCGACTTGCGGCCCCTGGTGCCGCTCGACGGTGGACGCTTCGCCACCTCCGACTTGAACGATCTGTATCGTCGCGTGATCAACCGCAACAACCGGTTGAAGCGCCTGATCGAGCTCAACGCCCCCGACATCATCATCCGGAACGAAAAGCGGATGCTGCAGGAGGCGGTCGATGCGCTGTTCGACAACGGACGCCGCGGCCGCGCGATCACCGGCCCGTCCAAGCGGCCGCTGAAGTCGCTGTCCGACATGCTGAAGGGCAAGTCGGGCCGCTTCCGCCAGAACCTGCTCGGCAAGCGCGTCGACTACTCGGGCCGCTCGGTCATCGTGGTCGGCCCCGAGCTCCGGCTGCATCAGTGTGGACTGCCCAAGAAGATGGCGCTCGAGCTGTTCAAGCCGTTCATCTACAACAAGCTCGAAGAAAAGGGCTACGTCACGACCATCAAGAGCGCGAAGAAGATGGTCGAGAAAGAGGGCAAGGACGTTTGGGATATCCTCGACGAGGTCATCCGCGAGCATCCGGTGCTGCTCAACCGCGCCCCGACGCTGCATCGCCTGGGGATCCAGGCCTTCGAACCCGTGTTGATTGAAGGCAAGGCCATCCAGCTGCATCCGCTGGTCTGCGTCGCGTACAACGCCGACTTCGACGGCGACCAGATGGCGGTACACGTGCCGTTGTCGATCGAGGCGCAGGTCGAATCGCGCGCGCTGATGATGTCGACCAACAACATCCTGTCGCCCGCGTCGGGCAAGCCCGTGATCGTGCCGACCCAGGACATGGTGCTGGGGCTCTACTACATGACCCGCGAGCGGCCGCTGGCGCGCGGTGAGGGCAAGAATTTCGCCAACGTCGAGGAAGTGCGCATCGCGTACGATCACGACGAGGTTGATCTGCACGCGCGGATCACGGTCCGGATGTCGCCGATGGCGGCGACCGGAATCGCACCCGCGCCGGCGGAGACCAACGGCGACAGTCACAGCGCGCGCAAGAGCAAGGCCAAGGAGCGCGCCGCGGCAGCGGCCGCCGCCGCAGCGCTGGCGGCGATGCCCGCCTATGAACGCGTCACCACCACCGTCGGCCGCGTGCTGCTGCTCGAAATCGTGCCGCCGGAAGTTCCGTTCACCGAGCTCAACAAGACGATGAAGAAGAAGGAGCTCGGCAACCTGATCGATATCGTCTATCGCCGCGCCGGCAACAAGGCGACCGTCATCTTCGCCGATCGCCTGAAAGACGTCGGCTTCGAATTCGCGACCAAGGCCGGAATCTCGATCTCGATCAAGGACATGACGATTCCGCCGCAGAAGGCGCATCTGCTCGACGGCGCCTACAAGCAGGTCGGCGAGATTCAACAGCAGTACAACAACGGCGTGATCACCGACGGCGAGCGCTACAACAAGGTGGTCGACATCTGGGCCGAGGTCCAGGACGAAATCGGCAGCGCCGTCATCAAGGGGCTCTCGTCGCAGGTCTTCGGTAAGGACGACAAGGGCAAGGAAATTTCGGGTCCATCGTTCAACCCGATCTTCATCATGGCCGACTCGGGCGCCCGCGGTTCCGAGCAGCAGATTCGGCAGCTGGCCGGGATGCGCGGTCTGATGGCGAAGCCGTCGGGTGAGATTATCGAGACGCCGATCACGGCGAACTTCCGCGAGGGTCTGACCGTCGGCGAGTACTTCACCTCGACCCACGGCGCGCGCAAGGGCCTGGCCGACACGGCGCTCAAGACCGCCAACTCCGGATACCTGACGCGGCGCCTCGTGGACGTGGCGCAGGACTCGATAATCAGCGAGGACGATTGCGGCACGCTGGACGGAATCGAGCTGGCGCCGCTGGTCGAAGGCGGCGAGATTATCGAAGGCCTCGGCGACCGCGTGCTCGGGCGCGTGGCGCTCGAAGATGTCCGCGACGCGTTCACCGGCGAAGTGCTGGTGCGCGCCAACGAGATGATCGACGAGGACAAGGTCAAGCGGATCGAGGACGCCGGCGTCGAGCGGATCAAGATTCGCTCGGTGCTCACCTGCCAGTCGCGCCAGGGCGTATGCGTCAAGTGCTACGGGCGCGATCTCGGCCGCGGGCATCTGGTGAACCTCGGCGAGTCGATCGGAATCATCGCCGCGCAGTCAATCGGCGAGCCCGGCACGCAGCTGACGATGCGCACGTTTCACATCGGCGGCACCGCGAGCCGGCGCGCGGAGCAGACCACGCTCGAAGTGCGCAACGAAGGCGTGATGCGCCTGCACGGCGTCAACACCGTGAAAAGCCGCGACGGCAACCTGGTCGTCATGTCGCGCCACGGCGAGGTCGTTATCGCCGCCGAGGTCAAGGGCGAGGACGGCCGTATCCGTGAGCGCGAACGCGAGCG
>DASQHV010000346.1:0-7261 GCA_035631915.1 Candidatus Acidiferrales bacterium
CTCGCGCTGCTCGTTTTATCTACCGTTCCTGGAAATGCCGCGGCCGAAGTCCCACTTGCGGCCTTTCTTGAACTCGCTGACGATTCGCCGCGACACGACCATCCGATGCACCTCGTCGGGCCCGTCGTAGATGCGCGCGAATCGAGCGTGGCGGTACATCCGCGCGAGCGGGGTGTCCTCCGACACGCCCATCGCGCCGTGAGTCTGGATGGCGCGATCGATGACGTCGTGCAGGACTTTGGCGCCGTAGAACTTGATGAGTGAGATCTCGACGCGTGCTTCGTCGCCGGCGTCGATCTTTGCGGCGGCGTTGAGCGTCAGTAGTCGCGCCGACTGAATTTCCGCCGCGGAGTCGGCGATCCAGTTTTGAATCGTCTGCTTGTCCGACAGGGGACCACCGAACGCGTGCCGATTGATCGCCCGCTCGACCATCAGCTCGAACGCGCGCTGCGCCTGCCCGAGCCATCGCATGCAATGGTAGATGCGCCCTGGGCCGAGCCGCTTTTGCGCGATCTTGAACGCCTGCCCGCGCGGCCCGAGCAGGTTGGTCAGCGGCACGCGCACGTCGTTGTACTTGATCTCGCAGTGGCCGCCCGACGTCTCGCCCATCACCGGCACGTTGCGCACGATCTGATAGCCCTTGGTGTCGGTCGGCACGACGATCATGCTGAAGCGCTCGTGCGCCGGCGCGTCGGGCTCGGTCACGCACATCACGGTGGAGAACGCCGCGACGTTGGCGCCGCTGGTGAACCACTTGTGACCGGTGATGACCCACTCATCGCCGTCCTGCACCGCGCGAGTGCGCAGACCGGTGGGATCGGCGCCGGAGACTTCAGGCTCGGTCATTGAAAAGCTTGGGTAGATGTCGCCGTTGACCAGCGGCAGGAGCCAGCGCTTCTTCTGCTCGGGATTACCGTACAGGTGCAGCATCGTGGCGTCCTGCGCCGAGTGCGTGCCGAGTCCGGCGATCGCATACTCGCTGCGCCCGACAATCTCGTTGACGAAGACGTACGGCATGAACTCGAGGCCGCCGCCGCCGATTTCCCTGGGCAGGCCGAGCGCCCACAGGCCGCGCTTCTTCGCCTCGGCCTGGATCGCCTTCATCGTGCGCGAGGCTTGCTCGCCGCCCTGTTCGAGAATTTTTTCGTTGGGATAGATTTGCTCGGCCAGGAAATTCGAGACCCGGTTGCGCAAGTCCTGTACTTCGGGACTGGCTTCTATTTCGGCGACGCTTTGCATGGCGGCATCTCCTCGTGGGCGGACGCGGGCGTCCGCCGAATTCTCAACTTGGTTCGTATTCGCGGATAACGCAATAATGGGCGCGACGCGGAAAAAGTCCAATCCCCGCACTTCGCGAAGAAAGGAAGTTCGTCATGATCGATCTCTACACCTGGACGACGCCCAACGGCCGCAAGGTTTCGGTGATGCTCGAGGAGTGCGGTCTCGAATACAAGGTCCATCCGATTAACATCGGCAAGCGCGAGCAATTCACGCCCGAGTACATCAAGATCTGTCCCAACAGCAAAATTCCCGCGATCGTCGATCACGACGCCAAGGTCTCGATGTTCGAGTCGGGCGCAATTCTCATTCACCTGGCGGAGAAGGCGGGCAAGCTGCTGCCGGCGAAGGATCCGGGCCGCGCGAAGGTGCTGGAGTGGCTGTTCTGGCAGATGGCGAATATCGGGCCGATGATCGGGCAGGTCGGGCATTTCGTCAACGCGGCGCCGGAGAAGATTCCGTATGCGATCGAGCGTTACATGTCGGAGTCGGCGCGGCTGATCAAAGTGCTCGACGACCAGCTCGCGCGCACCGAGTACATGGCGGGCGACTACTCGATTGCGGACATCGCCACGTACACGTGGGTGTCGGTAGGACATCACCCGATCAAGGGCGCCAAGCCCGACATCGTGGGAGAGGGCGCCAACGTGGCGCGATGGCTCGCGGCGGTCGGCGCGCGTCCCGCGGTGCAGGCGGGGATGCAGATACCGAAAGTCTGAGCGCATAAGTCGCGGAGGTGAAGCGCAATGGCGCAAGACCAGCAGCCGATTCCCAAACCCGACCTGCAAGGATCGATTAACCACGTTTCGATCACGGTAAGCGACCTGCCGCAGGCGATGAAGTTCTTCGGGCCGTTGCTCAAATTTCTCGGCTACACAACGGGCGAGATTTTTGAGGATACACGCACCGGCGGACGCCTGACGTTCAACATCAACGAGTCAAACGGCACGGCGTTCAACGTTTGGGAAGCGAAGGGCGCGCTCGCCAAGCATCGATTCGAGGTTTACGAGCCGGGGTTGCATCACGTCTGTTTCAACGTTCAGCGGCACGAGCAGGTCGATGCCGCCCTAGAACTGGTGCGCGGACTCGGCGCGGAGATCCTGGATGGTCCGGGCGAGTTTCCGTTCGGTCCGGGCGGCTACTACGCGTTCTACTTTCTCGGGCCAGACCGGATGAAGTTCGAGATCGTTCACATGCCGATTGCGGAGCGCAACTATCGCGCGATGGTCGGCGCGATCGAGCGCGGCAGCAAATCGTCTAGCGATTGATCGACGCCATCAGCGCGGCTGGGTAGCGTCCGCCCGCCGCCGCATCCTTAGGCGCGACCTCGTCGATTCGCTTGAGGTCGTCGGCATCGAGCGCGACGTCCAGCGCGCCGACGTTCTCCTCGAGATACTTGCGCCGCTTGGTCCCGGGGATAGGAACGATGTCGTCGCCCTGCGCCATCACCCACGCGAGCGCGAGCTGACCGGGGGTGCAGTTTTTCTCGCGCGCAATCGATTCGATACGCGCGACCAGTTGCAGGTTCTTGTCGAAGTTCTCGCCCTGGAAGCGCGGCGAGACGCGGCGAAAGTCGTCGGGCGCCAGGTCCTCGAAACGGCGAATCTGGCCCGTCAGAAATCCGCGGCCGAGCGGACTGTACGCGACCAGCCCGATTCCCAGCTCGCGGCACAGCTGCAGGATTCCGTCCTCCGGCTCGCGGCTCCACAGCGAGTACTCGTTCTGCAGCGCAGCGATCGGATGTATCGCGCACGCGCGGCGGATGGTGTCCGGCGCCGCTTCCGACAGGCCCAGGTAGCGGACTTTGCCGGCTTCGACCAGCCGCGCCATCGCGCCGACCGTGTCCTCGATCGGCGTGTTGGGATCCACGCGATGCTGGTAGTAGAGGTCGATCGTGTCGATGCCGAGCCGTTTGAGGCTGGCGTCGCATGCAGAGCGGACGTATTCGGGCTTGCCGGATATTTCGCGCCTGGTGGGATCCGACGGCGAGCGCACGATTCCGAACTTGGTCGCGACGGTGAACTTGTTGCGCCTGCCGCGGAGGGCTCTGCCGACCAGCTCCTCGTTGCGATGCGGACCGTAGGCGTCGGAAGTGTCGAGGAAGGTGACGCCGAGCTCGAGCGCGCGGTCGAGGGTGTCCAGCGACTGCGCGTCGTCGCGCGGACCGTAGAAGTCTGACATGCCCATGCATCCGAGCCCGATCTCCGAAACGTGCAGACCGCTGTTGCCGAGTTGTCGCGTTTTCATGCCTGCGTCCTCGCGCGCATTTTGTGCGACTTGCGCCGGCGAGTACAGACCTCACGAATGCGCCGCCTGGCGGGCGGAGGGTTCAGCGAATTCATTTGACAGGGCGGCGCGCGATGCGCTCGAATTCGGCGAAACCGCCATGCGCTACAACTCGCTCTCAGACATCCGCGTCGTCGATCTGACGCACTACATCGCGGGCCCGTACGCGACGCGCCTGCTCGGCGATATGGGCGCCGACGTGATCAAGGTCGAGCCGCCGGCGGGTGAGGGCGGCCGCCGGGCGGGACCGTATCGCGATGACGGTCGCGACGGTCAGGATCGCGGCGGGATGTTCGCGTTCCTGAATCTCAACAAGCGCGGCGTCACGCTCAATCTGAAACATCAGCGGGGCCGCGAGTTGATGATGAACCTGCTGCGCGACGCCGACTTGCTGGTCGAAAACTTTGCGCCCGGCACGCTGGCCGCGATGGGACTTGCGCCCGATGCGCTGCGCGAGCGGTTTCCGCGCTTGTCGATAATTTCAATTTCGAACTTCGGTCAGGACGGTCCCGACCGCGACGCAGCGCTGAATGACCTCGTCCTGTACGCGCGCGGCGGATGGACGTATCCGGTCGGCGAGCGTACCCGCGAGCCGCTGACGCCGCCGGGCTCGCTTGCGCAGTACGTGGCGGCGCTGTACGCGGCGATTGCGGCTTTGCAGACGATAGCGGCGCGCGACATGGGGCTGGGCCGCGGTCAGCACGTGGACATATCGATCCTGGAGGCGACCGTCGCGACGATGATCTATGAGACGGTGACGTTTCAATACTCCGGGATACTGCGCCAGCGCGCGGGCAAGCGCTTTGCGGTCGGCCCGTTCATGATCGTAACGCTGAAGTGCAAGGACGGCTACGCGGGACTGCATTGCGTGACCGACAAGCAGTTCGAGGGCGTGTGCGATCTGATGGGGCGTCGCGAGCTGGCGAGCGATCCACGTTTTGCGAGCGCGTTGAATCGCTACGCGAACAACGACGCGCTGCTTCAGATCGTCGAGGCGTTTTTTCTCGAACACGAGCGGAAGTGGCTATACCGCGAGGGCCAACGCCGCGCCATTCCGCTGGTGCCGATACCCAGCGTCGCGGAAGTTCTTGAATGGGAGCAGACCAAAGCGCGCAACTACTTCGAGACGATCGACGACCCGGTGCTGGGGCCGATTCGCTTGCCGGGCGCGCCGCTGCGCCTGACGTCTCATCGCGCACAGCCGTCGCGTCCGGCGCCGCGACTGGGCGAGCACAATCGCGAAATATTCGGCCAACTGCTCGGCGTCAGCGACGGCGAAATCAAAGCGTTACAACAGGCCGGCACTATATGAAGACGATTTTCGACGGCAAGCTGCGCGTGCTCGACATCTCGATGGGCTGGGCGGGGCCGCTGGTCGGCCAGATGTTCGCCGAGATGGGCGCGGAGGTGATCAAGGTCGAGGACACGCATCACTTCGACTGGTGGCGTGGGTCGCTCTCGATGGCGCCGCCGGAGATGCAGCCGATCGAGCGCGCGTCTGTATTCAACACGGCGAATCGCGGCAAACGCGGCATCACGCTCGACCTCACGGTAGAGCGCGGCGTCGAAATTCTGCGGCGGCTAATCGCAGCGAGCGACATGCTGATCGAGAACTTCAGCCCGCGGGTGATGGACAAGCTTGGGCTCGGCTACGACGCGGTCAGCCGGCTCAACCCGCGGGTGATCATGATCTCGATGCCGTCGTTCGGATCGAGCGGTCCCGAATGCGACGCGCGCGGCTACGGTAATACGGTCGAGGCGATGGCGGGAGTGACCGGGCTGACCGGCTATCACGACGGCGACGGCCAGCGCTATACGCTGAGCAACGCGCTGGGCGATCCGGTCGGCGGACTGCACGGCGTGTTCGCGCTGATGGTCGCGCTGCACGAGCGTCAACGCACGGGCCGCGGACAATGGATCGAGCTGGCGCAGGTCGAGGCGCTGATTCCGTTCGTGACAGAGGGGATTCTCGAATTTCAGTTTACCGGCAAAGTGCCCGAAGCGCGCGGCAACCGGCATCGTGAGCATGCGCCGCACGGAGTTTACCGATGCGCGGGCGACGACAACTGGCTCGCGCTCGCGTGTGAGAACGAATCGCAGTGGCGCGGCGCAATGCGCGTGCTCGATTTGGAACTGCTTACCGCCGACCCGCGTTTTGCCGATGAACGTGCGCGAAAAGCCAACGAAGACGTCCTCGACGCGGAGCTGTCGCGAGTGCTCGCGACGATGAGCGTCGATGACGCGGTGTCGCGACTGTCAGCCGCCGGCATTCTGGCCGCGCCTGTAAACTCAGCTCCGGCTGTGATGAGCGATCCGCAGATTCAGAGCCGTGACTATTTCGTGCCGATTGAAAGGGCCGTGGTCGGGACGCATCTGTATCCCGGAGCGGTCGCGCGATTTCCGGATTCGCCGCTGCGCGCCGACGCCCCGGCGCCGCTACTCGGCGAGCACAATCGTCCGGTGCTGCGCGAGATGCTGGGCATGACGGACGCCGAGATCGCGGAACTCGAGAACTCAGGTGTGATCGGCTCGCAGCCGCGGCAGTATCGCGCGGCGTCGTAGCGCTCTAGTGCGAGGATGACGCTCGCGTCACCGCACGTTGTCTTTCGCGACGAAGCCCGTCAACCCTTTCGACGATCCGTCCAGGACTTCGATCTGCGCGCCCTTGTCGTCGCGGCTGATGACCTTCACCGGGGTGTTGTTGTCGACCTGGTGCGAAGCCAGGCCGGCGCCGACGCCGCCGATCAATCCACCTACGCCGCCTTGTTTCTTCAAATCGGAGAGCTGCGAAAACGTCTCTTCACTGGGATAGACGGCGACCGTGCTCTCGCCGTTGTGGGCGACCAGCCGATGCCCGCACGCAGCGAATGACAACGCGCCGCCGATGGTGAACGCGCAGATGACTAAGGTCGATAGCCGCATCGGAAGTCTCCTCTGCCAGGAACGCGCGGGCCCAATCGCGAACGTCCGTGATGCGCCACGTTTTCTAGCATGAGATTCGGCAAAACGCCCAACGGAAAATGGCTATCGCGTTGTCAACTCTGAACAGGCCGCAAACGTCAAAATTGCGGGTGATCCCGCGCCATGATACGCTCCTCAATTCGTGCCCGGCGACTGAGGTTGCCCCGGGCATAGCGCGATGCGAATCGGTCTGATCTCTGACACGCATATACCCGAGGCCTGCGAGCATCTCCCCGAAAGGGTTTTTGAGGTGTTCGCGGGGATCGACCTGGTGATGCACGCCGGCGACGTCTACGTGAATCGGGTGCTCGACGAGGTGGCGCGCATCGCGCCGGTGATCGCGGCGCTCGGCAACGGCGACGAGGGCCTCGACGGGCATCGGCATCGCCTGGACCCCGACAAACGGGTGCGCGAGGCGCATCTGGTCGAGATACGCGGCGTGCGGATCGGCCTGGTGCATGCGATTCCGACACCCGACGAGACCAGCGACGAGGTGTTCGCGCGCGCGATGGACACGCAATTCGGCGGTCCGGTGGACGTAGTCGTGCAGGGCCACAGCCACGTCGAAGGGGTGATGCGTTTTGGCGATACGATGGTGGTGAATCCCGGCAGCGCGACGTTGCCGCGCAATCTGATCGGAGTGCCGGGAACGGTGGCGATTCTTGAAATCAACGATCGCGGCGAAGTCTCCGCCGAGATAGTCAGCCTGGCGTAGCGGCGCGATTCAGGAGGATTT
>DASQHV010000347.1:0-6327 GCA_035631915.1 Candidatus Acidiferrales bacterium
AACGTAGAAGAATGCTTCGCTGGTTTTCTCGAACGGCCCCGGCGAATCCATCGAAGCAAAGGTAGTCGCTCGCATGTACGGCGGCGTCTCGCGGACCAGCGGCAGCACGTTCGACGGCACGCTCGCGAGATGGTGGCCGACTACGTAGTCACGCAGGTCCGCAAGTCCCGCTGCCACGGTCGGCAACACTTCGGTGGCCGACGGATGCAACTGTGCGAGCGATCGCACCACGTCGGCCGGCGAATGCTTCGAATCAATCTGTGCCGCCGTCTTCGTGAACTCATTCTGCAGGCGCGCGAGTTCATCCTCGCCGACCTGTTCGAGTCGGTCGAGCGGGATGTCGACCATGTCTGCGTCGTTGAGCATCCGCCGGTACGCGTCGGCGCCGATTGCGTATTCGCCCGCGGCCTTCGGCTCCAGGTCGGCCTTAAGCCATTGCGCGTAGCCCTCGATTGCAGCGGCTAGATTTGCGTTCGCGCTTACAAAAGCCCGCTTGTCGGCGCCGTCGCCGACTTTTGCGAACGCCTCGGGCACGTCGTGCTTGAAGTACGCCTGCGTCGCCGGCATCTGCTGCAGCGCGATCTCGATCGCGATTTTGGGCGTACGGGCCGGCTTCAGATTTTTCCGCGCTGCTTGCAGGTTCTTCAGCGCGGCGATTTCGCGCGCCGTCACGGAACGCATCCGCTGGTCGAGCGGCGCGAACTCGCGCTTGATGAGCCCATTCACCGCCGCGGTGGGAAGGAACATGCCGGGATCGCGCTCGTAGTTGCGCAGCTGTTCGTTCCACGGCAGCTCACCGTCCAGATGCGCGAGCAGCCATTCGCGATCGGCTTCATGCGCCGGCGAGAGCGCCTTCACATCGATCCCACCGAACACCTTCGACCACTTCCGCGCGTGAGCGACAATTTCGCCGATGCCCCTGGCACTGAGGTTATCGATTTCGTTGTCGAAGCGATGGTCGCCCAGCGCCGTCGCAAATTGTGGATAAAGCCGCATCTCTGATTCGACGAACTCGGCAACGCGCGCTTCGAACCCGGCGTCGGCACTCGCGGTGCTGAACTGCGCGGCGTTTGGCGGTGCGGCCTCTGCCGCCCGCGTGACGGTGGTCGCGACGGATGCGAATCCAAGCAGAACGATGGCGATCAGCGGCGCGGCGAAACCGATCGCGGCCGCTTTCATTGCGCGCATGGGGCTGAAACTATTGTCAGATACAGTCGCCACTGTCGAGCGCGAAGCCGGGAAGTCGAGTGCCAGCCAGAACCCATCAATTTTACGCAGTCGCCTTTGAGGAGAATTTTTCGTTGCGCCAGATCGCGCCGACGTTCCCCGAGGCAAAAATTTCCACCCTGGAACTCTATCTTCCGATCGAAGGCGACGGTGGGCTTTACATTTTTCCGTTCGGCGCGGTGGTCACGCACGACGTCCCGCCCGAGCGCCGCGACCCGGAGTTCGCGCGCCTCTCGAAGATTTTGCCCAAGATGACCACCAAGGTTATCCGCGAGGACTACACCGTCCTCGAAGATGCCGGCGCCGAAATTGGAATCTTCAACGGCGTGCTGCGGGTGGACAAGTTTACGCGCGCGCGCGCCGGAATCGTGGCGCTGACGGTCGCGCAGAGCGCCGCGATGGAATACTACGAGCAGATCGTCGAGGGACTGTTCGCGCGCACGGCGTTGCTGGTCGATCGGCTGCAAGTCCGCGGCAGCGTGCCGTTTCGTGTGCGTCCGATGCATCGATTTATCGGCGAGGCGATTTCCACCCGCACCGAAGTGTTGGCGGTGCTGCACCTGCTCGACAAGCCCGACGCCGCGTGGGAGGACCCGGCGATGGATCGCATCTACGACGATCTCCGCGCGGAGTTCGACCTGGTCGATCGCTACGCCGCGTTGACCAGCAAGCTGCAGAGCATCCAGGAGGCGCTGGTGCTGGTGCTCGACGTCGCGCGCGATCGGCGGCTCGTGTTGCTCGAAGTCGTGGTGGTGCTGCTGATTCTCATGGAGGTCATCTTGAGCCTGACGCACCTGGCCTGATTGTCAATGAACGCCTGCGGGTGGCGGGCTCGCGGGATGTTCCTGGATTGAATTGAGGAAAAATATGATTTTCGCAATCCGATCCTTCAACTCGCCCCCCGGCGATTCCTTGGCCTCGTAAATTTCACCGAATCGCTCACCCCACACCGGCATCGTGCGGCTGCCGTGAGCCGTTACTTCGCTGCGGCCGTCGATAAATCTCGCGATGCGCGCGGCCGGAAGCGGCATCCCGTATCGCTCGCCGAGCTTGCGCAGGTCCGCGGGCTGATCCTTGAGCGCGCGGCTCGCGGGCCCGTTGCCATCGCCGGTCGCGCCGTGACATGAGGCGCAATATTGCATGAAAAAGATTCGGCCTTGGGCCAGCTCGTTGGAAAGGGGTTCGGCCGCTGTACTCGGCTCCGGGAGCGGCAGAGAAGCGAAGCCGAAGAGGGCCAGGAAGCCAAGAATACGGGCCGCGCGGCGGGTCGACGTATGAAAGAAAATCACCACTCTCTTCTATCACAACGTGAAGTCCTGCCGCGATCTTCACTTTCGGCCACCCTGCCTCTAGCAATACGAAGGTACGGAATTCATCTTGCTGAAACATTTCTCGATTAGATTCGTACTCGTGTGCGATATAGATTTGGGCAGCCGCCGGGCTTCAAATCGCGAGGACATCGAATGCAAGAGCGTAGTGAAATCAAAGCTGCAGATCGCGGTGCGGGGTCTGCCTCCGAGAGATCAATCGAGGCGGGAACCCTGATGCCGGAACAATTCGCGGACATGGTCCGCCGCCGCCACGTTATCGAAGGCGAGTCCAAGCTGCTGATCGCGGTACTCGAGGACGCGATCAGGCTCTATCTCCGCAACATGAACGCCACCAGCGGTGAGCGCAGGCGGGAATTCGTAGAAGTCAGCGGCTGGTTTGACGCACCCGGCGGCCCACTGGCGAAGTCGCCGAGCGTCTTCAGCTTCGAGAGCCTGTGCGCCGCGCTCGATATCGACGCCGCCCGGCTGCGCGAACGCTTGCGCGAACTGACCCTCGACGACCTGCCGTCGCGTCGCTACCAGATGCGCCGCCATCGCCCGCTCTCCAGCCTGCGGGTCGTCACCGGACGCCGGCGCCGCGGCCGCTTGCGCTCCGACGGTGCATGAAACTATCGCGATGCGCCCGTGCGGCGCATAGGTCGTCGGCAGTTTGCCGTTCGTGCGCGGAATCCAATCAGGCTGTCACGTAGTTAGAAGATATCGGACTGTGCATGTCGTCGCGTGTCGCCGACGGCGGCGGGCGCGCGCCGAACACGGTAGCTAGTCATAGATTTGGCTATCGCTGTCAGATTGTGCACACCGCAGTTTGATCCGTTAACTCCCTGTCAATACCGTTTTCAGCAGGGGGAAGCGGCGTGGAACCAGACATTTCCGAAAATTCCCGGGTTCGATTCGATGCAACTCTGCGCGGGTTGGGATTTCCGCGGCCCGTGATTGGCGAGCTGATCGACAACAACCCGATGGTCAGGTACTCGAAAAATTCGACCATCTACACCTCCGGCTCGATCGCCGACATCGTATTCGCGATCGTCTCCGGATGGGTCAAGGTCTATCACTGCAGCGGGGGCCGTCGAATCATGACGCACCTGGCCGGCCCCGGTGAGGTGGTCGGCTACATCGAGCGGCTCGACGACAAGTGCGCCGGCAGCCGCATGTTCCAGGCGCAAACCTTGAGCCAGTGTTCGGTTGTGCTGCTGACGCGCGAGCGGCTGACGCACGCGCTTGACCGCCTCGACAAGCCCGTATTGATTGCTGCGATCGAGCGCCTGAACGCCCATTGGTCGTCATATAACGAACGCTTCGTGAGCATGATGCTGATGTCGTTTCGCGAGCGGCTGGAATTCGCGCTCGGTGAGATCGCGCGCGACTTCGGCGTCCGCGACGCGCGCGGAATCCTGCTCCGCCCCGAGCTTGGCCACGAGGAACTGGCCGAGATGATCGGCAGCTCGCGCCCGATGGTCACGCGCATCCTGGGTGAGTTGGCGCACGAAGGACTCGTAACGAAATGCGGGCGGCATATCGTGATGCGCGAGCGCCCGCGGGTCGAAGCCGCCGCGTAATTTCCCGGCTCAGCATAGCGCCACGGAATTTGGCGTCAGCGGAACTGCCAGCGTGTCGCGCTGCCGGTGAATTCCCCCGGCGTATCGACGAAGCCCAGCACCTTGCGCGGTCGAACCGCGAATATCGGCCCCAGGTCGAGCACTGTTTCGACCTTCAGGTCCCAGCTGTACTTGGGATTGTAGGCCTCGACGAAGCGCTTGAGCGTCGCCGGGTCGCTCACCTTCTCGACCGCGCCTTCGAGCGAGACGGCTTCATCGCCATTTTCGGGGCATACGACGATATTGGGATTCGCGGCGAGGTTGCGCGCCTTGCGCGACTGCGCGCCGCTGCTGAAATAGAACGCGTCGTCGAGCCATACGCCCCATACCGGCACGCAATGGGGCTGGCCGGCGGCGGAGCTCGTCGCAATCCAGTAGTTGCGCGCCCGCGTGAGGCGCTCGACGGCCCACGTCCAGGGCATCAGCCCGCGACCCTCGTTCGCGGGCAGGATTCCGTAGCCTGGCATGTGCGGCCGGCTCGCGACGGGCGCAGCGCCACGTGACGGCGCATCGCGATCTTTCATAATCCGACTCCGCTACGATCACACATAACGTGCGGGATCGTGCGGAATCACTATCTAGCGCGATGCACGCTCGAGCGTAAGCGGCCGGAGCATCTCTGCGAATGTGCTGCGATACCCCGGCCGCGCCATTTTTCTCATGCGCTCACGAACGACGGCGGGAACCAGCTAGTCGCGGTCGCGCCAGCGGTCCCAGTCGCGATGGTGCTCGCGGACCCATTGCGGATGGTGATTGAACCACCACCCGCGATCGTGCCAGCGATGCACGTCGTCCCAATCGCCGTCGAAGGTTCGCCACTCGGCATGACGCTCGATCCATTCGGGGTGATGCTCGTAGAGCCATCCCGGATGATGCTCATGCCACCAGAGGTCGGAATGCCACTCGTGGTGGTCGTCCCAGTCGCCCCATCTGCCATGCTCGTGCGCCTGCGCAATCGTCGGCAGTGCGAAGACTGCGGCGATGGCGGCGGCGGCAAAAATCTTTCGAAGTTTCATTGGTAGAACCTCCTGGTAAACGACAGCCCGCATTGTTCTTGACGAACGCGGCCGCATCGGCGTTTCGCGGCCTCAAGCAGAGAAGGGGGAGCATCAACGGTGCCAAAGCGAAGCGCCGGAGAATCTCGTCGAATTGCCAGATGCACTAACTCGCGAAAGTCGTGAGATGGGAAAATTTTTCAGGCGTGGATTTCAGACGCGCAGATGAACATTTGCTCATTGGGAACCGTGCTTCCCAAGCGAGAACAAAGTTCGGCGCGTACTGAAGTCGGCCTAGAGTTTCGCGGCCGGTTCGATCCAGTCGCGCGCGAGTTGCTCGAGCTGCTTCACGGTCTCGGCTTCTTCGCGCGGCGGCCGCAGGCTAACCAGCACGACTTCGTCGACGCCGGCGTCGCGGTAGCGCTTCAAGTCATCGGGCGAAACTGTCTTCGTGTACGGCGAGACCGCAATCTCGACGTCCGAGCGCTTGCGCCCGTTGGCCTTCAGCAAGACCTCGATTCGGCTGACCTTGTCCGCCGCCTCGGCCGGCGTCAGGTTGAACCCGACCCATCCGTTGCCGTAGTCGGCGACCCGCTTCAGCGCCGGCTCGCTCTCGCCGCCAAAGAACACCGGCAGCGAGGCGCCGCGCACCGGCTTGGGATTGGAGCGCACGCCGTCGAAGCTGACGAACTCGCCGCGATACGAACTCACTTCGTCGCGCCACAACGCGCGCATCGCGTCGATACACTCGCGGGTCCGCCGCGCGCGCCGCGCCCACGGAATTCCAATCGCCTGGAACTCCTCCTCCAGCCATCCGATGCCGACGCCGAGCAGCGCGCGCCCGCCGCTCAGGCAGTCAAGCGTCGCGACCACCTTGGCCAGCACCACCGGGTTGTGCTCGGGCACCAGGCAAATTCCGGTTGCGAGCCGAATCTTCGAGGTTGCGCCCGCCATGCAAGTGAGCGCGATGAACGGATCGAAGATCGGCGCGTTGGTGGGCGCCGGCAGCACTCCGTCCTGCGAGTAAGGGTACTTCGACGCGTACTTGTCGAGCAGCACGACGTGCTCGGGCACCCACAACGTGGCGGCGCCGAGCCGCTCGGCATTTGCGGCGACCGATTTCAGCAGTGCGCCACCCGCCATCGCGGGCGTGCTCATGACGAACAATCCGATCTT
>DASQHV010000348.1:0-2291 GCA_035631915.1 Candidatus Acidiferrales bacterium
CGCGACGGGCTCAGCGACCGCGAATTGATTCGCAAGGTGCGCGACGGCATCTACGTCGGGCGCATCTGGTACACCTATCCGATCAACGGCCAGCGCGCGGGCGACTTCACCTGCACCATCACCGGGGATTCGTACCTGATACGCGATGGCGAACTCGCGACGCCGCTCGCGCCGAACTGCTTGCGCATCAACGCCAACATCGCGCAGGTGTTTGAACGTCCACTCGCCGTGGGCGCGCGCGCGAAGCCGGCGACGGTGTGGGGCTCGCCGGAGGCCTACTACGTGCCGTCGATCGCCGTCGATTCAGTCGCGCTCTCGGAAGTCGCCGCGACCGCCTGAGAGGGGCGATCGCTTCGCTTCACAGCTTCTTCTGCCAGAACTCCAGCGCCACGCCTGCCGCGCCGACGACGGAACGATCGAAGCCGACTTTGCGGTAGAGTCCGCGCGCGACCTCGTTGTCTTGGCGCACTTCGAGCGTGATCTTGCAGCAGCCCAGCGCGCGCGCTTTCGACTCGATTGCTGCGAGCAGCATCCTGCCGACCCCGGCGCCGCGAAGTTCGGCACGCACGCTGATGTCGTGGATGTTGATCAGCGGGCGCGCGTTGAAGGTCGAGAAACCGAGAAAGCAGATCGTGAAGCCACAAGGCGCGCCGTTGCGGTACGCGAGCCACACGAAGCGCGCGGGATGCTCGCGCAACGCCGGCACCAGGTCGCGCATCACGTCGTTGGGCAGCGGGGTTCCGCCTTGCATCGGATCGCGTGCGTACAAATCCATCAGGAAGAGCAGCGCCGCCTGGTCTTCCGCGCGGGCCAAGTCCGTCTCGACAATTTTGACTGCGCCGTCCATCGCGGCCTCACCTTCGACCGTCACGAAACCTTCTTGTCGTCCTTGTAGATTTCTTCCCAGTTCTTGAAACCGTTGGGGTCCCATCGTTTCCATACGCCGTCGCGTTTGCCGTCTTTGAATTTTCCAGTCGCCGAGATCTTGCCGTTGGTGTACCACCCGATATGGTCGCCGTCCTGGACGCCATCCTTGTAGTGATCGATCGACGCCTTCTGCCCGTTGTCGTACCACTGGGTCCATTCGCCGCTCTGCTTGCCGTCGTGGTATTCGCCCTCGAGCATCTTTTCGCCCTCGGGACGGTAGAGGACGAACGGGCCCTCCTTGACTTCTTTTCCATCGACGATCTTCGCGCACCAGGTTTCAGAGCCTTCGGGCGGCCCCTCGCCCATCAGCTTGGTTCCGGGCGGGCATGGCGCCACCGCTTTGCAGGCCGCAAACGACAGCGCAGCTAGAATCAGAACGATTGCTTTGGATCTCATCGCGATTTTTCTCTCAGGTTGTGGAGGCATCCGCCGTCACATCTACAAGGATAGCGCGGCGCACGCGCGCGTGCGATTTACGGAAGCGCCGCGTCGCGGTTTGTTAGGCGCGAGATGTTCAGTCGGACAGCTTCACCCGGAACGACACGCTGCGGTCGGCCAGCACGCCATATGAAATGAGCGCGCGGGCGAGCCACAGGAACGGCGCCGCGTACCAGTACTTGCGCATCGCCATCGCGAGCGTACGCTCGCGCTCGGCGGCGTCTGTGACTTCAATCGTCATCCCGTGGAAGGTCTGCGACGCGATCTTGAGCGTCACCGCCGGATTCGCGCGCACGTTGCGCGGCCAGTTGGTATTGACGTTGGCGCTCGGCAGCAGTACTGCGTCGTCGTCGACGACGAACCAGATGGTCACGTCGTACGGCTTGCCCGACTTGCGCCCGCGATGCGTCAGCACGAGCGTCGCGGCGCCCTCAACTCTGCGCAGTCTTTCCGCCAAGCCTGAAGTCATCGATGTCAGTCGCCTGCAAAAAGCGGGATGCGCGATCGCTCGCGCATCCCGCCGTATCGCACTTCTAAAGCTCCTAGTCGCGCTAGTTCGAGCCCGTCGAGCCGAGCAGGTTGCCGCCCAGCGTCGCGTTGCCGACCGACGTGTCGCCGATCACGTTGATTATCGCCGGCTTGCCCGACTTGAACGCGCGCTCGAGCGCGGGAACGATCTGCTCCGGCGTCTCGACGTGCTCGCCGTGGCATCCCATCTCGGCGAAGATCTTGTCGTAGCGGATGTTCGGCAGCATGTTGAACGGGTCGGTGCGTCCCTTGAGGCCCGGCATCTGATCGAAGTTCGGTCCCCACGAGCTGTTGTTCCACAGCACCGTGATCACCGGCAGCTTGTAGCGCGCCGCCGTCTCCATGTCCCAGCCGCCGATGCCGAGTCCGCCGTCGCCGCTGATCACGACGACCTGCTG
>DASQHV010000349.1:0-3409 GCA_035631915.1 Candidatus Acidiferrales bacterium
ACTCCATCCGCGCCATCGGTTGGAAACCTGCCCTCGCCGCGCAGCGTCGCGACGAACGCGCGCAGTTGATGCGTGTACGAGGTATCGCCCGGCACGGTTTCATTCGTTTCGCCGGCACCGGTCTTGAGCGTCAGCTGATGCCCCCAATGCGGTCCGACCGGATTTATGACTTGCAATTCGCCGCGGTCTCCACGAGCTATGAACGACGCGCTCAGCACGGCGTCCTTCTTCATCGAGCATTTCATCCGCGCGGTCGCACCCGCCGCCAGTTCAAGATCGACCTCCATCGCCACGTCGATATTCTTCGGCCCGGTCTCGGCCCGCGCACGAACTACTCGCGGAGTCATGCCGGAAAAATAGCGAATCATGTGGAGTGGATAGCATCCCAAGTCCATCGTCGCGCCGCCGGCCAGCTTCCAGTCGAAGCGAATGTTCGTCTCGGGGATCGGAACGAAGAACTGTCCCTCGACGTGCTGGAGCTTACCCAGCGTACCGCCACTGACGATCGCACGGATTCGATCGGCCAGCGGATGGTACCGGTAGTGAAACGCCTCACCCAAGAACTTCCCGCTCTCGGCGGCCGCCTTGGCCATCTGCTCCGCTTCCAACGCGTTGGACGCCAGCGGCTTTTCGCAAAGTACGTGCTTGCCGGCACGCAGCGCACGAATCGTCCACTCGCAGTGCAGCGAGTTCGGCAGCGGATTGTAGATGACGTCGATTTCTGGATCGTTTATGACGTCGGCGTACGACGCGAGCACTCGCGGGATCCCGTTCTTTGTTGCGAACTCGCGCGCACGCGCCGGGTCACGCGCCGCGACCGCGACGACTTCGGCATCGTCGACCGTCTGCGCCGGCTTGATCAGCGCGTCAGGCGCGATCAGCGCTGCGCCGAGTATTCCGAATCGTAGCGGACGCTTGCCTGGCATTTTTCTTCGATTCCTGGCCGCGAGATTTGCGTCACCGGCGTCGCAATCTAGCGCAAGCCGCCACAATTCGCGAAGCCGCGCGATGCTGAGCGCGCGTCCTGCGTGCCGCGAGCGATAGCGAGGTGTTCTTAGCGCCGCAGAATTCGTACGCGACATGAAATCGCTGGTAAAGTCGTAATAACTTTGCAAAACTATGAAAAGAATGTTGTAAATAGCCCAAGAGAGGTGCCGATGCAGAAAATGAGAATCAGAGTAATAGACCGTCGCATAGTCAGCCTTATGACCTGTGGAATGTTCGCGCTTGCGGTCGCTGTCGGGCTCGCGACTTCGGCGTCCGCGGCGCCCAAGCCCGGCAATTCGTGCAGCTCTTCGATCACGGCCTGCGGATGCATCATGGACAAGCGCGGCAGCACCTACACCGTGATGAACGACCTCAACGACGGCCAGGGACTGACGCCCAACGGCAACTGTCTCGAAATCTCGGCGGATCACGTCCTGCTCGATCTGATGGGCAACGCGCTCATCGGCTCCGGGAGCGGCACTGCGATAGTCATTCAGAAGACGGCGCAGTTCGCGGTGATCCAGGGGACCGATCCGAACGAGGCGGCTCAGGCGATCGTGAACAGCTGGAACATCGGCATCGAGGACGACGGCAACAACGCAACGATTGAGCTCTTTCGTCAAATCGGCGGCAACCAGTTCAATCCCCACGGCAATACCACGTACGGCGTCGTGCTCAACGGCGTCAGCAACACGACCGTCGACGACTTCAACGCGAGCTTCAACGGCCAGGACGGTTTGCTCGTAGTCGGCGGCGGCAGCCATCGCTTCATGAACTTTGACACCACCAACAACGGCGCCGACGGAGTGGCGTTGAACGCGTCGAACGGCAACACGCTGTTCAACTGCACCACGACCGGCAACGGCGGTCAGGGAGTGCTGATGATTTCCGCCGACTCCAACCAGGTGTTCACCGGCGCGATCAACGGCAACCAGAAAAACGGTATCCTGCTGGGCTGCGGAAAATCCGCGGGCGCTTCGTGCGGATCTCACGGCAGCAACTTCAATCGCGTCTCCGACTCGGGCGCGAACGGAAACCAGGCTGCAGGGATCGTCATTGACAAGGGCAGCAGCGCCAACGCGATCACCAGCCTTAAGGCGCAGGGCAACGGCGGCTCGTTCGACGCCATCGACAGCAACTCCCGTTGCGACGACGACACCTGGTTCAACAACACCTTCGGCACCGTCAGCCAGAGCTGCATTCACTAGGTTGATTTGAAGGGTGACGAAGCGGGCACGGGTTTGTGAGCGACGCGATAATTCTGCAAGAATCCCCGCATCCTGACTGGCGAGGTGCACTTGCATGAGCGCGATCGTATCAACCAGGGCGGGCCGACTCGAAGGTGAGGAATCCGGCGGGCTGTTCGTCTTCAAGGGCATCCCCTTCGCCGCACCACCTGTGGGCGCGCGTCGATGGCTCCCGCCCGAGCGTTGCGCGACGTGGTCCGGTACCCGTGACGCGCGAAAGTTCGGCGCGGCCGCACATCAGAACCGCGTGCTCGCCAGCGCGCTCGCCGCAATGACTATCGACGAGCCGCAGTCCGAAGACTGTCTGTACCTGAACGTCTGGTCGCCGGGACTCGACGGCAAACGCCGCCCGGTGATGGTCTGGATTCACGGCGGCGGATTCACGATTGGTTCCGGCTCGCAGAAAATTTACGACGGCTCCGTACTCTCCTCCCGCGGCGACGCCGTCGTGGTGACCGTCAATTATCGCCTCGGCCCGTTGGGCTTCCTACGACTCGCCGATCTCACCAACGGCGCGATCCCCTCCACCGGCAACGAGGGGATGCTTGACCAGGTGGCCGCGCTCGAATGGGTGCGCGACAACATCGCTGAGTTCGGCGGCGACCCGGAAAACGTCACGATCTTCGGCGAGTCCGCAGGCGGTATGAGCGTGGGAACGCTGATGGCGATGCCGGGTGCGCGCGGCCTCTTCCACAAAGCCATTCCGCAAAGCGGCGCGTGCCACACCGGCGCCCCGCTCGAGCGTGCGAACCGCACCGCGGAACGCGTGCTCGCCAAGTTCGGCCTGTCCGCGTCCGACACCGGCGCCATCCGGGCATTGAGCGCGGAGGATCTGCTCAAGGGAACGCTCCTCGCCGACGGCAAGACGCCGGACCCCGCACTCGGGATGGCCTATCAACCGGTCGTCGACGGCGCGCACCTGCCGCGCACCGGAATCGAGATGGTCGCGAACGCGAGCGCGTCCGGCGTCGCCGTGATGGTCGGCACCACGCTCGAGGAGTGGAAGCTGTTCTCGATGATGGATCCCTCGATCGGCAAGCTCGATCGCAAGGGACTCGGCGCGCGCATCGGCCGTCGCCTGACTCCGCAGTCTGCGGACACCGTGATCGAGGCCTACGAAAAGGCCCGCGCCGGCCGCGGCGACTCGACCGCACCCGCCGAGCTGTTCTCGGCGA
>DASQHV010000350.1:0-3597 GCA_035631915.1 Candidatus Acidiferrales bacterium
AGAACGGCTCGCAGTAGAACCAGTCCTCGGACAGGCGACGGAGCTGCATCGAGTCGGCGTCCCACTGCAGGATGTGGTAGACGCCGTGCTCGCCCGGCAATTTTCCGGTGTAGAAAGTCGGCCAGACTGACCCGGCGATTAGATCGCCAGTCGATTCAAGTGGCCGAAAGACGCCCCTGCCTAACGCGTTCGCGAAGTGGGGCAGCGACGCGAGGTTCGACTTGATGAAGGCGAAGTTGGCCGAGTCGATGCCGATCATCGCCAATTTTTTGGGAGTCGTGCTCATTGATGGCGGCCGCGGTGTCGCCGCATGAAATCTATACAACCGCACCGCGCTGAGGGCCATCGCGCAAGGATGCGAACTGTCCCGGGCTTCGACGCGCGATCCAGATAAGCAGAACCAGCGCCGGCAGCGTCGCCACAGTCGTCATCAGGAAAAAGTCTACCCAGCCCAACTTGTCAGCCAACACTCCACCCGACGACGCGAATATCGTGCGACCGACCGACGCGAGCGAAGAGAGCAGCGCATACTGAGTCGCGGTGAAGGCCGGCGAACAAAGGTCGGATAGATAGGCCACCAGCGCCGCGCCCGCCATCGCGCCGGTGACGTTCTCGGCGGCGACGCACAGCGCCAGGTAGTCGAGGCGATGGCCGCCAACCGCCTGCAACACATAAAACAAGTTGCCGGCCGATTGCAGAGCGCCGCACAGCAACAATGCTCGCAGCACGCCGAGCCGGGCCGTCAGCACTCCGCCGGCCAGCGCGCCGGCTATAGTCGCGAAGAATCCGACCAGCTTCGACACGTAAGCGATCTCGTCGAGAGAGAAACCAATCGAGATGTAGAGTGGCGTCGCCATTACGCCCGCCATCGCCTCGCCCAGCTTGTAGCCCACAATGAAGATGACGATCAGTGCCCAACTCGGCCGAAGCATGAAGTCGCGGAAGGGCCCGGTCACGGCAGTCGCCAGCCAGTTGCGGAGCGCGTCCCACCTTCCGTTTCCTGCGGCGATCGCAGGCTCGGGCGGCGTTTGGGGCTCGGGACCGAAGATGAACACCAGCATCCCCGCGGAGAGCATCGCGGCTATCGTGGCGTATGCGGCGAACCAGCCGAGGCGCGAGGCAATCATCAGCGCGCCGGCGCCTGAGACCAGCATCGCGACTCGGTAACCGGTCTGGATCATCGCGGCGCCGGGACCTTGCTGGTCGGGCGTGAGGATCTCGACCCGCCACGCGTCGATTACGATGTCCTGGCTGGCGGAGAGGAACGCAACGAGTATCGCCAACCCGCCCATCAGCGCGAGGTTGCGCGTGGGAGAGCAGGAACCCAATGCGAGCGTCGCGCCAATCAGCGCGATTTGGATCGTGATGCCCCAGCCGCGCCGGCGCCCGAACGGTATGGGCGGAGGCAAACGGTCAATCAGCGGAGACCACAAGAATTTGAGGGAGTAAGGGATGCCGACGATTGCAAATGCGCCGATCGCGGCGCGGCTGACGCCGGCGGTCGCGAGCCATGCCGAGAGCGTCGAGAAGGTGAGCAGCAGCGGCAGCCCGCTGGCAAAGCCGAGCGGCAGGACCAACAAGACGCGCCGGTCGGTGTAGACCGCGAGCGCGCGCCGCCAGCCTGTCACGCTCGCATCGGGGGGCATCACGCGCTCGATGCGGGTGCGATAGATGTGTTCGCGGCCGCCGTCGGTGAGTCACTCATCCGCAACAGTGCTACCACAGGGAACTGAGTCCGCAGAACCGACCGCGGCTTGACTTCTTCCCCGCATCGGCTACTCACAAGCAAGAAATCGAAACGCGACAGGAGTGCAGCCGTGTCCGACCTGGCCTATTCAAGTGCAATCGCAATCGCGGAGAAGATTCGCAATCGGGAAGTCTCCAGCCGTGAGGCCGTGGATTTTTTCCTGGCGCGGGTGGAGGCGCTCGACAAGCCAATCAACAGCGTTGTGACGATCGACGCCGACCGCGCCCGCAGGGAGGCCGACGAGGCTGACGCCGCCCTGGCGCGCGGCGAAATTCGCGGGCCGCTGCACGGCGTGCCGATGACGATCAAGGATTCTTTTCAGACGCAGGGTATGCGCACGACCTCGGGAGCGCCGGAGCTTGCCAAGTTCATACCCGAGGAAGACGCGTGGCCGGTCGCAAGCCTGCGCAAGGCCGGGGCGGTAATCTTCGGCAAGACGAATCTCCCGATCTACGCGGGCGACTTGCAGAGCTACAACGAAGTCTTCGGCACCACCAACAATCCTCATGACGTGTCGCGCACTCCGGGCGGTTCGTCAGGCGGCTCGGCCGCGGCGCTGGCATGCGGCTTTACGCCCTTGGAGCTCGGCAGCGATATCGGCGGTTCGATTCGACTGCCATCGCACATGTCGGGTGTTGTAGGTCATAAGCCTAGCTATGGGATCGTACCGGCGCACGGTCAGATCCCCGGCCCGCCGGGCACCCTAACTCTCGCCGATCTAGCCGTCGCTGGACCTATGGCGCGCACGGTTGAGGACCTTAAGCTCGGCCTCGATCTCATGGCAGGTCCGAATCGCTGGGAGCATCCGGCGTGGCGACTGAAGCTGCCGCCCGCGCGTCGGAGGATGCTCAAGCGATACCGCGTTGCCGCATGGCTGGATGATCCAGCCTGTCGCGTCGAGCCGGAGGTGCGTGAACTGCTGGAGAAGGCAGCGCAGACGCTCGCCGCGGCTGGAGTACGGGTCGATCACGAGGCGCGTCCGTCGTTCACGCTGGCAAAGGTGGCGGAGACCTTCGGCGCACTGCTGCAAGCTGCGTTGGCTGGTGGAGTCGCGAAAGACAAGATCGAAGAGTACGCGAAGACAACGGGCGACACGCCAGCAGCATCCACGCGGCGACTCCTGGCGATGCGGCATCGCGAGTGGCTGAGCTACAACGAACGACGCCTTCAGATGCGAAGGCGCTGGGAGGAGTTCTTTACAAAGTGGGACGCAGCCCTGCTGCCGGTCATGCCGTGCGGCGCAATACCGCACGATCATTCCGAGCCGATGGCCAGCCGCATAGCTATGGTAGGCGGTGAGCAACGTCCCTATTGGAGTCTAACCACCTGGATGGCTCCAGCAGGCGTGTGTTACCTGCCGGCGACGGTTGTCCCGGTGGGTAAATTGAGCAACGGCCTTCCAGTCGGCATCCAGATCGTGGGCGCGTACCTGGAGGATCGCACGACGCTAGACCTTGCGCAGAATCTGCTGGGTCTGGTCGGCGGCTGTCCGCGACCGTCAGGCTTCTGAGTGATTGAAGCGCACTCACTCGCGATCCGGCGAATCACGCCGACGTTGATAAGGTCGAATTAACGAGACTAACTGCTGTTTGACGCAAAGTTGGCGAATGGTGTACCGACAGCTTTGCCCGAATGGATCATTCGGGATTGGAGCCAATGCCTCAGCAGCGGGTAGCAATCGTCGGCGCCGGTCCGGCCGGCCTCAGCGCCGGTTACGAACTCGTCCGACATGGACGAAGCGTCGTCGTCCTGGAACAGGATTCGCGCTACGTCGGCGGCCTGGCGCGGACGGTTGAGTATCGCGGCTTCCGCTTCGACATCGGCGGCCATCGCTTTTTCAGCAAGAATCC
>DASQHV010000351.1:0-3648 GCA_035631915.1 Candidatus Acidiferrales bacterium
CTGCATGCAGCTCGGCCGGATGTCGATTTCCTCGACCTCGCAACCCAGCGACGCCATCAGGCGCCGCGCCTGCGCCAGAGTCCGCTCGCTGGTCGCAAATCCCGGCATCGTCACCGCCAGGATGTTCCTCCGCGGCGAGCCGCGCCGGTCCATCGCGCGCGCGCACACCAGCAGCGCGTGCGTCGAGTCGATTCCGCCCGACACTCCGATCACCGCGCGGCTGAGCCCGGTCGAGCGCATCCGCGTGGTCAGCCCCTGCACCTGGATGTCGAAAACTTCTGCGCATCGTTCGTCGCGCGTCGCGGGGTCAGACGGCACGTAGGGAAATCGCTCGTAGCGGCGCTCAGGCATCATCTTCGATCGGCGCGGCAACTCCATCGAGAATGAAATCCGCCGAAAGCGCCGGATGCGCTCGGCTTCGCGATGCGCGCTGTCGCCGAACGTGTTCTGACGCATCCGCTCCTGCGTGAGCCGCTCCAGATCGATCTCCGCGCACAGCAGTTGCGGCTCGTCGCTGAAGCGCGCGGATTCGGCGACGATGTTGCCGTTCTCTGCGATCAACGCGTGCCCGTCCCACGCAAGGTCGGTGGTCGATTCGCCGACCCCGGCCGCCGAGTACGCATACGCCGCGAGGCATCGCGCGGATTGGCTCGCGACCAGGCTGCGCCGGTAGTCAGACTTTCCGATCGTCACGTTCGAAGCGGAGAGATTCAGCAGCACCGTCGCGCCCGCCAGCGCCGCGTACGACGACGGCGAAAGCGGCACCCACAAGTCCTCGCAAATCTCGGCGTGGAACGTGAGCAGCGGCTGCTCCTCGTGCTGGAAGATGAGGTGGTTGCCGAACGGGACGCCACGATGCCCCGGCAGATCGATCTCGTCGCGCGTGGCCGCATCGGCGGACGTGAATTGCCGCGGCTCGTAAAATTCCCGGTAGTTCGGAAGGTTCGTTTTCGGCACGACGCCGAGAATCCGCCCGCGATGAATCACCACCGCGCAGTTGAACAGGTGATGATCGACGCGAAGTGGCGCACCCACCACGCTCACAACGGACAGCTTGGCAGTCGCCTCGACGATTTGCGCGATCGCATCCAGGCACGCATCGAGCAGTGCGCGCTGCTGAAACAGGTCGTCGCACGAGTACGCGGAGAGACCCAATTCGGGAAACAGCGCAATCACGGCTTTGCGCTCGGCGGCTTCGCGAATAAGCGTCAGCGTTTTTTCGGAGTTGTAGGCCGGGTCGGCCACGCGCACCGATGGCACTCCGACCGCGATACGCACGAAGTCGTGATTGTAGAAGTTGAAGAAATTTCCGGAACTATTCACCAGTCACCACCATGAATGTGCCGCTTGCGGGCTACCCGCACAAGACGGCGCCCCGCGCGGCGACCGCCCGGCCCGAGTCAGCAACCGCTTTGCCTAATTGATGCTATCGCTAGCACGAATGCGCGCCCGGATGGCGTCCCGTCAGTGTCCCGATCCAGCCAAATTTCAAGATATTCCCGATTTTTCGGCCGCTTAGCTCGTTTTTTCAGCGCCCGCCCGCGATTGAACAAATTGTTCAATCGAAACTCACGCCTACCTCTATGAGAGGACCGAATTTCTGAGCGCAGGAGGAAACGACGATGCCTTGGACACTGACCCGTAAGCAGCTGATGGCGGCCCTGCAGAAGACCAGCAGGTCTCGCGACCTCGATGAAATCGTCCGCGAGCGCATCGACGACCTCGCCGCGTTCGCGATGGTCTCACTCGTAATCGCATACGCCGCATACGTGTTCGTTTTGTAACAGGACAGGCAACAGGAGGAACGGCGATGACCCCTACATTCTCGAATCAAACAATGGCGGCTGACGAACAGGCGATGAAGGCCGAAGCCACGACGGGCAACCGGTCCCGGCTCGGCGAACAGCTCGACGAACTCGCCGTGTTCGCGTTCGTCGCGGTGGCAGTCATCTACATCGCGGCGGCCACCTACGGTCTCTTTTGGTAATGGCGTCAATCCCCCGAGCGCCCCGGCGGGGTGCCTCCGCGATGATGCGGATCCCCCGCCGGGAAATGGAGCGGCGCGAGGGGAGATGAAAGATAGCTTCACGGAACGAGACCCTCCACGTCGCTGGCGCGTCCTCAAGGGGGGCCGCGCCAGCGGCGAGATCCAAAGAGGCGGCCCTTCCCGGCCGCCTCTTCTTTTTTTCGCGTGAAATCGAAGTGTGGTGTCAGCTGGCGGCGCGGGCGAGGTGGATTCGGCGCATCTCTTCGGCGCGCAGTTTCGCTTGAATTGCCGCGCGACGCGCGCCGTCGGTCGCGTGGTAGAGCTCCAGCTCATCGCCAAATTCGTCGTCATCGCCCGGCGCCCACGCGAGATCGGTGTAGCTCTTCGCCGCGGGATCTTTCTCGATGCGCTTTCGGAGCCGCTCCAGGCGCCAGAAGTACCAGAGCCCCGGCACGTAGGTCGAAAACATCTCTCGCGCGCGCCGCATGAAGAACGCAAGCGGGTTCTGGCGCGGAAATTCCGGCCGCCGCTGCCTGCGATTCTTGCGCCTGAAGATGCCGCCCTGCAGCGGATGCACGTGCTCGTACGCGTGGCTCGCGTAGAAATAGAAGATCATCGACGTCATCCGCTTGGTGCGAATCCCGCTCGCGACCGCCCGCTTGATCAGCGTCTGCACGTGCTCCGGCGAGTAGTACAGGTGCCACGCGCGCTCGTAGATACCCTTCCATTCCGTCGCGCTCATCCGCGGATGCGCCGCGGTCGCGTGCTCGGCGTCGTAGTTGTTGGTGTCGGGATCCATCGCCTCGCCGCGCAGGTACATCTCCTGGTGATCCTTCGATCCCGGCAGCGGCGTCAGCATGAAAAATTCCATGATGTCGATCGGCAATTCGCGCTGGATGATCGCAATGTCGCGCGCGATGCTCTCCGGCGTGTCGGCCGGGAAGCCCAGAATGTATCCGGCGTAGGTCAGCACCTTGGCCGCTTTCCACGCCTGCAGCATCTTGCGGTACTCGGTGATGCGGTTCTGTCCCTTCGACGCGCCCTTCAGGCTGTCGGGGTTGATGTTCTCCAGGCCGATGAAAACTTTTTTGCATCCCGCACGCGCCGCCTTCTCGACGAAGTTCGGGATCTTGTGGCACATCGTGTCGACCTGCATCGTGATGTTGATTCGCAGATGCTCGCGGCGCTTGAGCTCGATGATGCGGTCGAGGATCGATTCCCAATTCTTGTTGCGTGCGAAGTTGTCGTCGGTGATGAAATAGCTGCGCACGCCCTGCGCCGCATGCGCGCGCATCAGCTTTTCAATGTCGTCGGCGCTGCGATGGCGCGACTTGCGCCCCTGCACGTTGATGATGGTGCAGAAGCTGCAACTGAACGGGCAGCCGCGCCCCGCGTCGAAACAGCCCACGTTGCCGGTGTAGCGCCTGACGTACTTCATCGGCAGGAACGGCAGCGGCTTGCTCTCCATCGCGGGCAAATCGGTCATGAAGTTGTAAACGGGTTCGAGGCGATTGTGGTACGCGGCGACCAGCAGATCCTCGAGCCGATCTTCCGCCTCACCGGCAAATAGCGTGATCCCGAGCGCGATCGCGTCCTTCATCTCGACCGGTATCTCGGGCAGCATCGCGATACATCCGCTGACGTGGAAGCCGCCGATCGCG
>DASQHV010000352.1:0-3145 GCA_035631915.1 Candidatus Acidiferrales bacterium
GCGCGAGGATCTGTCGATCGCGAACATCATCGCGTCGGGACTGTTCGGCGACGGCGCGGCCGCGATGCTGATCGGCGGGAGCGATCGCGAAGCGCAGCCGGGGCCGCAGGTGGTGGCGACGCGCTCGCTGGTTTTTCCCAATACCGAAGAAATTCTCGGCTGGGAGATTGTCGACAGCGGATTCAAAATCGTGCTGTCGTCAAAACTGACCGACCTCGTCAACAAGCACATTCTCAGCGAGGTCGATTCATTCCTGGCGACCCAGGGCATCGATCGCACCAGCATCAAGCACTGGATCGCGCATGCCGGCGGACCCAAGGTGCTGCAGACGCTGGAAGGCGCGCTCAGCCTGCCCGAGGCCGCGCTGGCGCGCTCGTGGCGCTCACTGCAGTCGGTCGGAAATCTTTCGTCGGCATCGGTCATGTTCATCCTCGACGAATTGCTCGAAGACGCGGTTGCCGCGCCGGGCGACTACGGGATGATCGTCGGGATGGGTCCGGGGTTTTCGGTCGAGCTAGTCCTGCTCAAGTGGTGATCTCGCTTCGTACCTACCTGATTCTTCTCGCCGCGCTGATCGTCGAGCGGATCTTCGAGCTGAGCCTGGCGCGCCGCAATGCCGAACGCGCATTCGCACGCGGGGCGATCGAAGTCGGACAGGCGCACTACCGGGTGATGGTCGCGTTTCACGCGATGTTCATCGTCTCGTGCGCATTCGAGGCGATTGCATTTCCGCATTCGCTGCCGCGCGTCGTGACGTGGATGGCGCTTGCGGCGGAAGCGATTGCGCAACTGCTCCGCTACTGGGCGGTGGCGACGCTCGGCGAGCGCTGGAACACGCGGATAATCGTGACGCCGGAACGCGCGCCGGTGACCAGCGGGCCGTACCGCTTGATGCGCCATCCCAACTATCTGGCGGTGGTCATCGAAATTGCAGCCGTGCCGCTGATCGGAGGTGCGCTCGTCACCGCGATCGCATTTTCAATCGGCAACGCGCTGATACTGGCGGTGCGAATTCCGGCGGAGGAGCGCGCGATGGGCGGTCAATACGCCGCCGCGCTCGGCTCGCGACGGAGATTTATCCCCGGCCTCTAGCGGCACAATCGCGCACGACGGCGACGGCTGCTATTATCTCGCCCGTGTTTTTCGCCCCGTTCCTGGCATTTTACGCGATCGTCTTCTTCTTCCTGCTCGCGTTCTTTTTCATCCTGGTCGAAATTCACGTAATCAACTATGCGTTCGCGATGATCGGACTGCCGCCCGAGCTCGCCTTCGCCGCGCTGCTCGCCAGCCTCATCGGCAGCTACATCAATATTCCCATCACACGAATCGCGACCGACAACCTGCACCCCGCCAGCGTGATTCGCAGTTTCGGGGTACGTTATCGGGTGCCGATCACGGGCGCTCTGAATTCCACGATCGTTGCGGTGAACGTGGGCGGCGCGATCGTTCCGGTGCTGATCTCCTTGTACCTGCTGATGCATTGGCCGGAGACTGTCGCGCCGGCGTTGATCGGAATCGCGATTGTGACCCTGGTTGTGCATCGCTTCGCGCGGCCCGTGCCCGGGATGGGAATTGCGACGCCGATGCTTCTGCCGCCGGTCGTCGCCGCGCTGAGCGGATATTTTTTGGGCGGGTCGATACATCATCGCGACGCGGTGGCATTCGTCAGCGGCGTGATGGGCACGCTGGTCGGCGCGGACCTGCTGAATCTCGGCAAGCTGCGCGAACTCGGCGCACCGGTAGCGTCGATCGGCGGTGCGGGAACCTTCGACGGAATCTTTCTGACCGGAATCGTCGCCGTCCTGCTGGCCTAGCCTCACGCGGGCTTGAATTTTACCAGCGTGCGATCGGGCGTCACGTCGTCGAAGAACACCTCGACCGGCATGTCGACGCGGATTTTTTCGGGTGGCGCCACGATATTGCTCGTCATCCGCGGACCCTCCTCCAACTCCACGATCGCCAGCACGTAGGGTCCGTCGCCGAACGATCGCGCCGACGCGCGGCGCACCACCGTGTAGCTGTAAACGCGGCCGCGTCCGCTCACGCGTTGCCATTCAAGCTGGTCCGCGAAGCAGTGCGGGCATCGATCGCGCGGGTAATACACGTAGCTCTTGCACGCGCCGCAGCGCTGGATCGACAACTCGTGACGTTTGGCAGCGTCCCAGAACGGGCGGCTGGTCGGCGTCGGCTTGGGCAGCGGTTTGAAGTATTCGCTCATGATCTTCGCTCCAGGACGAGACTTGCCTGCTCACTCATGATTCCGCCATTGCCGTTGACGTAACCGAGCGCCGCGTTCTTGACCTGACGTGCGCCGCCGCGGCCCATCAACTGCCGGATTCCCTCGGTGACGTGACTCATCCCGCCGGCGAGGCCCGGCTGCCCGAAGGAAAGCTGCCCGCCGTGCGTGTTGCACGGAAAGTCGCCGGCCCAGGTGAGATCGTGCTCGGCGACGAACGGGCCGCCCTGCCCTTTCTTGCAGAAGCCCGCGTCCTCCAGCGTGACGATTACCGTGATCGTGTAACAGTCGTAGGGGCAAACCAAGTTCATGTCTTTCGGCGCCAGGCCCGCCATCTTGAACGCAGCCGCGGCGGCCGGCTTGATCGGCGACTCCGTGATCGACGGTGCGTAGGTGATCGACGAGTGATTCGCGCACTCGCCGGCGCCGAGCAGCCACACCGGCGGATTCTTCGAGCGCTTCGCGACCTCCGGCGACGCGACGATCACCGCGGCGCCGCCGCTGACGGGGCTGACGATTTCGTAGAGATGCAGCGGGTCGACGATCATGCGCGAGTTCAGCACGTCGTCGATGGTCAGTTCCTTGTCGTTGAACGTCGCGAGGGGATTCTTGAGCGCGTTCTTGCGCTGATCGACCGCGACCTTCGCCATCTGCCGCGCCGTGGTGCCGTACTCGTGCATGTGGCGATGCGCGATCAGCGCGTAACCGCAGTTCGCGCCGATATTGCCGTACGGCGCCTCGAACTCGCGCTGCACGGAAATGACCGGCGGGCGCTGGTCGCCGCCTTTGTTCTGATCCGCGACCAGGCACAGCACCGCGCTGCACATCCCGGCGTCGATCGCGGCCGCCGCACGCCAGATCATCCCGGCCGGACTCGCGCCGCCGATATCCACCTGGTTCAGCATCCGG
>DASQHV010000353.1:0-15978 GCA_035631915.1 Candidatus Acidiferrales bacterium
TTCGTCGTGCGCGAGTTGGAGCCGTTGATAACCGGCAAGCGAACGCTGGTCGCCGCGCATCCGGTGGCCGGCAAGGAAACGACCGGCGCAGCGGCGGCCGATCCGTCGCTGTTCCGCGATCGACGAGTGATCATCACGCCCTCGGCCAAGAGCACGCCCGCAGCAGTCGCGAAAATCGAGCAACTATGGAGCGAGACCGGCGCCTGCGTAGAGATGATGGACGCCGACACGCACGACCGGCTGCTCGCGCACGCCAGTCATCTGCCGCAAATCGTGTCGAGCGTGCTCGCGGCAGCGCTGGCGGACGAGCGCGTCGGCGCGAAGCTGGCGGTCGAGTACGGCGCGGGCGGGCTGCGCGACACGACGCGGCTGGCGGCGTCGTCGTGGGAGATGTGGCGTGACATCTTTATCACCAATCGCGAGGCGATCTCGGCGGCGCTGAAACTCTTCGGCGCGACCTTCGCAGAATTCGAGCGGTTGGTCGAAGCCGGCAAGAGCGACGAGCTCGAACAGCTTTTCAAGCGCGGCAAATCGATGCGCGAGCGGATCCGATGACGCGTGCGCGCCCAATCGTCGCGATCGACGGACCGGTCGGCGCGGGCAAATCAGTGGCGGCGCGCGCGCTGGCGCGGAGTCTCGGATTTTCTCACCTGAACACAGGCGCGATGTATCGCGCGGTGGCGGTGGCGGCGCGCGAGGCCGGGATCAGTCCCGACGATGCCGACACGGCGGAGAAGCTGGCGCCGATTCTCGCGCAGATGACGATTTCCTTCGACGGCGAGAAGATCTTTCTGAACGATCGCGACGTGAGCGCGCGGATCGTCGAGCCGGAGATTGGCGACCTGGCATCGCGCTTTTCGTCGCTCGCGTCGGTGCGGGCGCGGATGCGCGATTTGCAGCGCGCGGCGGGCGCGAACGGCGGCGTCGTGATGGAGGGCCGCGATATCGGCACCGCGATCTTTCCCGACGCGGAGTGCAAATTTTTTCTCAGCGCCGACGTAACCGTTCGCGCCGCGCGCCGTTACGCGGAGCTCAAGTCAAAGGGCGCGAACATTTCCGAGCGCGAAGTGCTCGAGCAGCTCAACGAACGCGACCGCCGCGACCGCGGACGCGAGCTCGCGCCGCTTAAGCGCGCCGACGACGCGATCGAGATCGATTCGACGAATCTTTCGGTCGAAGAGGTCGTGGCGCAGATGAATGCGAAGATCAAAGCCCGAATCAACGCCGGCAAGGACTTGAAACGAGCCTAGTCCGGTTGTAAGGATTGCAGCAGCACCGAAGTTCCCGAGTCCCACTAAATGGAGAAAGCGTTGCCTGAAGAAATGAACGGAGGAGAAAATGACTTTGAGTCGTTGATGGAAGAGAGTTTGAAGGCTCCGCGCCCCGGCGATGTGCTGGTTGGCAGAGTTCTTCTGATCACGCGCGACAGCGTCATCATCGACATCAACTACAAGTGCGAAGGACAAGTTCCTCTCGCCGAATTTCTCGACCACGACGGACATCCGATGGTCAAGGAAGGCGACGAGGTTGACGTCTATTTCGAAGGCACCGAGACCGACAACGGGACGGTGATGCTTTCGCACGCGAAGGCCGAGAAGTTCAAAGTTTGGCGCGAACTCGACAAGGCGTTTCAGACCGAGACCCCGGTCGAAGGCGTGGTGCTCGGCAAAGTCAAAGGCGGTTTGAAGGTCGACATCGGCGTGCCCGCGTTTCTGCCGGGCTCCCACGTCGACATTCGCCCCGCGCGCAATCTCGATCGCTACGTCGGGCAGCGCGGCCGCTTTCAGATCCTTAAGTTCAACCGCGCGCGCGGCAACGTGGTGGTCTCGCGGCGGAGCGTGCTCGAGCGCGAGCGCGCATCATTGAAAGAGCAAACCCTGAAGGTGCTCGAAGAGGGCGTGATCCTCGAAGGCACCGTGAAGAATATTACCGACTACGGCGCGTTCATCGACCTCGGCGGAATCGACGGTCTGCTCCATATCACCGACATGGCGTGGGGACGCCTGCAGCATCCGTCGGAAGTGTTGAAGGTCGGCGAGAAGGTCAAGGTCGTCGTGCTCAAGTACGATCCCGAGCGCGAGCGCGTGTCACTCGGGATGAAGCAGATCATGCCCGACCCGTGGACCAAGGTCGCGGAGGCGTATCCGCCGGGAACGCGAATCAAGGGCAAGGTCGTCAGCGTCACGGACTACGGCGCGTTCGTCGAGATCGAGAAGGGTGTCGAGGGATTGATCCACGTTTCCGAGATGAGCTGGAGCAAGCGCGCCGTTCATCCGTCGAAAGTGGTGAACCCGAACGACCTGGTCGAGGTGCAGGTGCTCGGCGTCGACGAGGCGAACCGGCGCATCTCGCTCGGGCTCAAGCAGACCGAACCGAATCCGTGGGAAGAGCTGGCGCAGAAGCATCCGATTGGCAGCCAGGTGAAGGGCAAGGTCAAGTCTATCACCGACTTCGGCGTGTTCGTCGAGATCGAACCGGGGATCGACGGCTTGGTGCACATTTCGGATCTGTCGTGGACGAAAAAAATCCGTCACCCGGGCGAAGTGTGCAAAAAGGGCGACGAGCTCGAGGCGACGGTGCTGGGAATCGACGTCGAGAACGAGCGCGTCAGCCTCGGCGTCAAGCAGCTCTCGACCGATCCGTGGAACACCGTCGCTGAGCGCTATCCGCTCAACACGCGGATTCACGGCAAGGTCAGCTCGGTGGCGGACTTCGGCGTGTTCGTGGAGATCGAAGAGGGCATCGAGGGGTTGATCCACATCTCACAGCTGAGCAACGAGCGGGTCGACAAGCCGTCGTCGCTGTACAAGGTGGACGATCAGCTCGAGGCCTTGGTGGTGCAGCTCGATCCGAAGGAACGGCGCATCGGCTTGTCGATCAAGGCGCTCAAGCAGCATGAAGAGCGCGAAGAGATGCAGGCTTATCTGAAGCGCGAGCACGAGGCGGCGCGGTTCTCGATGGAAGACATCCTGAACGAAGAATTGAAGCTCGACCGCGACGACACCGATCGCGGCGCGCGGCGCACGCGGCAGTAACCTTCGGCGGACGAATCGTTACAAGGGCGGGCGCAGAGCTGCGCGAAATCGATGACCAAGCGGGAAATCATCGAAGAACTGTTGGCGCGCCGCCAGTCGTTCACCCATCGCGAGTCCGAAACGATCGTGAACGCGATGTTCGACGCGATGGCGAGCGCGTTGATGCGCGGCGACCGGATCGAGATTCGCGGCTTCGGCAGTTTCGCCGTCAAGCAGCGCCGCGCGCGCCAGGGGCGCAATCCCAAGACCGGCCAACTGGTCAACGTCGACGCCAAACACATTCCGTTCTTCCGCGCCGGCAAGGAACTCCGCATCGAAGTAAATGGCGGCGGGGAAGCGGGGCGCTAAGCGCGCGACTTCCGCGGCGACTCCCGCGGGCCTTCGGCTGTGGGCGCCGTGGCGTTACGTCTACCTGACCGCGCCGCGCCCAAATTCCCGCGGCTGCATCTTTTGTTTCGGCAAGCTCGACGAAACCGCGCGCCGCAAACTGCTCGTGTTGTTCGAAAACCGCAGCGCGATCGTGATGCTCAACAAGTATCCGTACAACAACGGCCACGTGATGATCGCGCCGCGCCGGCATGTCGCGTCGCCCGAGCTGCTGACGCGCGCCGAGCAGTCGATGATCGGCGCTCTGCTCGCCGAGTCCGTCAGGGCGATGCGCACTGCGCTCAAGCCGGCCGGCTTCAACCTCGGCGCCAACATCGGCCGCGCGGCGGGCGCCGGAATCGCCGACCACATGCACTGGCACGTCGTGCCGCGCTGGGACGGCGACAACAATTTCATGCCGGTACTTGCCTCCACGCGCGTGCTGTCGCAGAGTCTTCAGGACAGTTTCAAGCAGCTGCGGCCGGTTTTCAAAGCGGTCGGCGCTGAATTATCTTAAGTGCTCAAGAGCCACCCGGCAGGATTCGTGATGGATGATAAGCTGCTGAATATCCGAACGCTTGGCGAACTCAAAAGCGCGGGCTACCAGACGCTGCCGGTGCGGATGGAGATGCGCAGGAATCTGCTCGCGCGGCTGAGAAGCAAGGAACAGATCCTGCCCGGGATCGTCGGCTACGAGGAGACCGTCGTTCCCGAAATCGAAAACGGCGTGCTCGCCGGGCATCACATGATTTTTCTCGGTGAGCGCGGACAAGCCAAGTCGCGAATCATCCGCGCGCTGACCGGATTGCTCGACGAATTTGTGCCGGCGGTCGCGGGCTGCGAGATCAACGACGACCCGTTCGCGCCGCTGTGCCGGCGCTGCGTCAAGCAGATTGCGGAGCAGGGTGACGCAACCGCGATCACGTGGATCGGACGCGAGCATCGCTACGCCGAGAAACTCGCGACGCCCGACGTTTCGGTCGCCGACCTGATCGGCGAGATCGATCCGATTAAGGTCGCCGAGGGGCGCTACCTGGCCGACGAGGAGACCATTCACTACGGCCTGATCCCGCGCACCAACCGCGGCATCTTCGCAATCAACGAACTTCCAGATCTCACCGAGAAGGTCCAGGTCGGGCTGTTCAACCTGATGGAAGAGAAGGACGTTCAAAACAAGGGCTACAAGATTCGGCGGGCGGTCGACGTCGTGTTCGTCGCCAGCGCGAATCCGGAAGACTACACGTCGCGCGGCCGGATCATCACGCCGCTGAAGGACCGCTTCGACATCCAGATTCGCACCCACTATCCGAAAACGATCGAGCACGAGATCGCGATCATGGAGCAGGAGGCGGCGCATCCGCCGCGCTCCGGCGTGGACGTGCGAATCCCGCAGTTCATGAAGGACATCCTGGCGCAAATCACGTTCGAGGCCCGCGCGTCGAACGAGATCAACCAGTCGTCGGGCGTGTCGGTGCGCGTGACGATCAACAATTTCGAGTCGGTGATCTCCAACGCTGAAAAGCGCGCGGTGCGCAACGGCGAGAACGAGATCGTGCCGCGGATCTCGGACCTGCACTCGCTCTACGCCTCGACCGCCGGCAAGATCGAGCTCGAGTACGTCGGCGAGGACAAGAAAGAAGACGATCTGATCGAGCGGCTGATCAACCGCGCCGTCCTGAAAGTATTCGACCGCTACCTGAAGCTCGACGATCTCAAGAAAGTGTCGAGCTACTTCGAGCAGGGCTGGGGCGTGGAAGTGTCGGACAGCGCGCCGTCGTCGGAATACATGGAGCCGCTGCGCGAAGTGGCGGGGCTGCGCGAAGTGATCGGCAACCTGGGCCCGTTCGAGACGCCGGGCCTGATGGCCGCGGCCAGCGAGTTCATTTTCGAGGGCCTGCATCTGCATCAGAAACTCAACAAGGATCGCCAGGGCGGGCGCTTCGCCTATCACGCGTGAACCGGCGCGCCCCCGCCATGGTCGTCACCCGCTACACGCAGTGGGACGGCACTCAGCAGCTCAAGCTCGACGCCGACAAGGTGTTCGAGAAGCTGGCCGAGTATCTCTCGTACACCGACGACGTGCGCCAGGCGATGGACTGGATGATGCGGCAGGGGATGGACTTCGACGGCGTCAAGGTGATGGGGCTGGAGGAGTTCATCGAGCAACTGCGCCAGGAGATGCGCCAGCGCTATCGCGACTTCAACCTGAAGTCGTCGCTCTCCGAGATGGAGCAGAAGCTCGAGGACATCCTGAATCGCGAGCGCAACACGCTGGAGTCGCTGAAGGGCGACAAGCCGGGCGTCGAGGAGAAACAGCGCGAGTTGTCGCGGATGCCGCGGCGGCTCTCAGAGGCGATGCGCAAGCTTGAGAGCTACGAGTTCGAAGACGCGCAGGCCAAGGCCGACTTCGACGCGTTGCTGGAAGAATACGAAAATATTCGCGACCTCGAGAATTTTCGCGATCGCAATCAGCACATGTTTCACGGGCCCAAAAGCCTCGGCTACGAGGAGGCGCTCGAGCTGATGCGCGAGATGGAGCGGATGCGCCAGCTTGAGCAGGATCTGATGTCCGGAAATTTCGACACCATCTCGATGGAGGACCTGCAGCAAATCCTCGGCCAGCAGGCGAGCAAGGATTTTCAAAATCTCAAGCAGGTGATGGTGCTGCTGACGCAGTCGGGCTACATGGTGCCGAAGGGCGACCATTTTCAGCTCTCGCCCAAGGGCGTGCGCCGAATCGGCCAGCTTGCGCTGCGCGACATCTACCAGAACCTGCTGAAGGACCGATCGGGCGGGCATCTGACGGACCATCGCGGAATCAGCGAGATGCGCCCGGAGCAGACCAAGCCCTACGAATTCGGCGACCCGCTCAACCTGAACCTGGTCGCGACGCTCAAGCACGCGCTGACACGCAAGGCCGGCGTGCCGCTGGAACTGCGCCCCGACGATTTCGAGATTTACGAAAACGACTACGCCAGCTCGTCGTCGACGGTGCTGTGCCTGGACATGTCGTGGTCGATGAGCTGGGAAGGGCGGTTCGCAGCGGCGAAGAAGGTCGCGATGGCGATGGAGACGCTGATCCGATCGAAGTTCCCGCGCGATTTTTTCTCGATCGTCGGATTCTTCACCCGCGCCGTGGAACTCAAGCTCAAGGACCTGCCCGAGGCATCGTGGAACATGGGCGATCCGTTCACCAATCTGCAGGACGGCCTCAGGCTCGCATCCGACCTGCTGGCGCGGCATCCGTCGCGCAATCAGCACATCATCGTGATAACCGACGGGCAGCCCACCGCCTACTTCCTGAACAAGCGTCTGTATTGCGAATGGCCGCTGTCGTTCGGCGGCATCAGCATGCGCGCGGCGCAGGAGACGTTGAAGGAAGTCGAGCGCATCACCCGCAAGAACATCACGATCAACACCTTCATGCTCGACGACTCGCCGAGCCTGCGCGCGTTCGTGGACAAGATGACGCAGATCAACCGTGGCCGCGCGCTGTTCACCCGACCTGACCATCTCGGCGAATACATGCTGGTTGATTACCTGTCCAAGAAGCGCAAGCGTGTCTGAGCGCGCCCCGCGACGCGCCGTTGCGCCGCACTCCAAGAAATCGGGCACCGCGCCCGCGTCTGTTCTGATTCCCGAGCCCGGCACGATCTACGACGGCGATTGTGTCGACGTGATGCGCGCGTGGCCCGACGCGATCTTCGACGCGTGCATCACCGATCCGCCCTACAACATGAGCCGCCGCAAGGGACTCAAGTGGGCATTCAGCTCGCACGTCACGATGGAAGAGCGGTGGGACAGCTTCACCAATGACGAATACTTCGATTTCACGCGGCGCTGGATGGCCGAAGTGTGCCGGCTGGTGCGGCCCAACGGGAACATCCTGGTGTTTGGCAGCTTCCACAACATCTATCTGATCGGATTCGTGCTCGAGCACGTGCTGCGTCGGCGCATCCTGCAGCAAATCACGTGGTTCAAACCCAATGCGCAGCCCAACATCACGGGGCGCCTGCCGACCGAGAGCACCGAGTACATCCTGTGGGCGTGCAACAATACGCCCGATCGCGCGGCCAAGTGGACGTTCGACTACGCGTCGGCAAAGGTCATCGGCGGCGGCAAGCAGTTGCGCAACCTGTGGTCGATTCCGTGCACGCCGCGTTCTGAGCGCGCATCCGGCAGTCATCCCTCGCAGAAGCCGGCGCAACTGCTCGAACGGATCGTGACGTTGTGGACGAAACCACAAGACTTGATCCTTGACTGCTTTCTCGGCACCGGTACGACAGCGGTCGTCGCGAGCCGGCTTGGACGGCGATGGGTCGGAATCGAAAAGGATCGCGGCTATATCGAAATCGCGAAGAGTCGGCTCGCAGCCGGCGCCTAGCGGCCTGACGACGAGGCGGCGGCGTCCGCTCCGGAAGCCGTAGTGCGCGCTTCGGCTGCCGACGGCATCGTCCACGTGCCGCCGATCTGACGGATCACGATTCGGCTCTGCTCGGCGCCTGCTGCCGCGATCAATCGCTGCAGAGGTTCTTCCATCGGTTCGTTCGAGAGCTTGAACGTGCCCCAGTGGATCGGAATCAGATAACGCGCGCCGGTCTGCTGGAACATCGCCCAGACCTCTTCCGGATTCGCGTGATTGTAGATCCACGGGTCGTACGCGCCGATCGAAAAGATCGCGACGTCCGGCGGAGGCGACGCGACGTCCGCAAACAGATCCGTCTTGGCGCTGTCGCAGGCGAGCAGCACTCGATGGCCGTCCCGTTCGAGCACATAGCTGTTGAAACCGTAGTCTTCGCCGAATGGCGGCCAGCGCCGTCCCCAGTGCCGCGCGCCCATCGCGCGAATCCTGAGGCCCTTCACGACGGTTTCTTCGCCCCAATTCAATTCGCGGATGTCCTTGAAGCCGAGCGGCGCGATGATGCGCGAGCACTTCGAGCACGCGACCACGACCACGTTCTTGGGCAGCGCCTTCAGCGACGGCACGTCGAGATGATCCATGTGTGCGTGCGTGATCAGGATCACGTCGAGCTGCTGCAATTCGGCGGGAGCAAGCGGCGCTTCGACGTGCCGCTTCGGTCCGATCGTGAGCACTGAATCGAACGAGAGACCGACGCGCGTGAAGAGGCTCGGATCGGAGATCGCGCGCACGCCGAAGTAGTTCATCAGCACCGACGCATGTCCGAGGTTCGCGATCGTCAAGGCGTCGTCGCGCCACGACGCCGGCTCCAGGCGCGGCTGCACATTTTCCGATCGCGACACTTCACCGTTGCGCGTCATGTCCTGAGCGTATGACGTGGTGACGGTAATCGCCAGCGTGAAAATGACTAGCGACAAGCTCGCGACGAGGGTGCGGCTCCATCGACCCGGCACGCACATCACTTGGCCGGCTTGAAGCAGGGCAGTTCCTTGACCAGCACGAAGGAGTAAGGGCGTCCATGCCACTCAAAGGTTCCGACGCCGGTGCCGAACGCCGCCGTCATCGAATCGAACAGTTCGCTGTCCATCGGGGTTTCAACATTGGCGGGCGCGTATGCCATGAAGCGCGGCTCGTCGGGCGCGAGCATTTGGTAGAGCGGCGGATTGAAGTTGAGCTTGGTGATGCCCGGCTTCGGCAGCCACGAATCCTGGGGCGCGCTCTTCTCGGGCGACATCATCCACGCCGGATTTCCGGCGCTCGCGGCGATTTTCCATTGTCGCGACTCGATCGCGCCGTCTTTCGTCTTGCGCACTTCCTCGACGCCGGGCGGCACCCGCAGCAATTGATCGCAGCGGTCCTGCTGCTCGTCCTTGGGCACGCCCGTCCCACCCGACTCGCGCATCGCGACCTGCGCGCCGATCATCTGCGCGCCGCCCGCGGCGACCATCGGCGCCACCGAGCTTATGGCGCCGACGCCGAGGCATCCCGCGCACGCCACTGACAATGCGAATGTGATCGCAGCGTGAGCGAACGTGCATTCGAAGCAGTCTCTCACGAGTTCACGGCTTGCGCGCGAGTACCATCGACGAGGTAAACGGCGGACTCGGCAACTCCTCGAGCCGAATATCGACGAAGCCCGCGTCGGTGAGCCAGCGCGAAACTTCCTCGTACGAATAGTCGCGCCCGCGTGTGAAGAGCATCAGCTGGAGCGAAAAAGTCGCGCCCGCACGCGGCCGGGTCAGTTCGGCATTCATGATGTGGTCCTTCACGACCATCAGCCCGCCGGGTTCGAGCGCGCGAAAGCATTTGTGAAAAATCGCGGCGTTGGTCGCCTCGTCCTCGCTGTGGATTATATTCGACATGAACAGGGCTCCGCATCGGGCCGGCAATTCGTCCTTCAGGTAGTCGAAGCGGATGAGATCGATTCGCGCCGCGGCCGCCGGCTCGCGCTCGGCCAGCACGGCGCGCGCGACCTCCAGCGTCGCCGGCAGATCGCAGATTACACCGCGCAGCTTCGGCCACCGCTTGACCATCGCGGCGAGGTAGGTTCCCGGCCCGCCGCCGACGTCGGCAATCTTCTCGACGCCCGCCAGGTCGAGATGCCGCGCGACGTACTCGGCGTCGCCGCGGGCGCGCGTCAGGCTGTCCATCGCGCGGATGAACCGGTCGGTCTCGTCGGCGCGACTTTGAAACATGTCGGGCGTTCGAGCAGGCGCGCCGCTGCGGATCGTGTTTTCCAGCTGCGTCCAGGTTTCGAAGATAGCTTCGTCGAACAGGATCAGTCCGCCTACGTACTCACTCGACGACTTGAGCAGGAAGCGCCGAGCGGTCTCCGTCAACTGGTAACTGTCGTTCGATTTCGCCAACAGGCCGAGCGCGGCCATCGCGTTTGCGAGCAAGCCGGTCGCGCGCGGATTGGTTCCGAGCCGTTTGGAGAGCGCCGCCGCGTCGAGCGCAGATTCATGAAGCGCCTCGAAGACGCCCAGCTTCAACGCAGCCTGAATCGCGCGCGCCTCCGCGTGACCTCCCGCGAGCGCGGCGAGCTCAGCGAACTGCATCGGCACCGCCCGCGACTCAGCGGACGAAATCCTGCGTGACGTAGGTGCTGCCGTCGGCGGAACGCGCAACGCCGACGCCGGTTTCGGTGAAGATGTCGGAGTCGATGTTGGCGCGATGGTCCGGGCTGCTCAGCCATCCGATCAGTGCGCGCCGCGGCACCTCGGCGGCGCCGGCGACGTCGGCCATGAAGACATTTTCACCCACCGCCTCAAAATCGATTCCCACGCCGGTGATACGATCGGCGGGCGCGATGCCGTCGGGACTGCTGTGCGCGAGATAATGGCGCATCGCCATGTCGTAACTGTGCCCGCGCGCGACGACCGCGAGCCGTGGCGAGAACTTGAGCGGCTGGTGCCCGGTCCGCGTGCGTTCCTGGTTGACCAGCCCCAGAATCTCCGACTCCTGGTCCGTGACGCCCGAGACTTTTTCGGGGGCTGGCGGCGCGCTGCGCATCGGAAACAAGCGCGCGACTATCGCGGCGATCAGCGAGAGCACCAGCACGCCGATTCCCGCCTTGATCGCGCGTCGTCGGCGGACCACTGTGGGAGTCGGCATCCGAATCACTTTTGCCGGGCCGTTGTGGACGCGCGGCGCTCGGCGGCGAGCCGTCGATCTCGCATTCATGATGGAACTCGGCGGTGGCGATGCTGGTTGCATTGAGTGGTACTCATCTTTTGAATCCAGCGAAAAAACCGGCGGCTCACTACTCTTCAATTTTCTGGTACCGCGCCATCTGCTGTAAGTCAACGCGAACAATTCTTGCGTCAGCCGCGATCGTCTGCATGATGGCGTTCACGTGCGCGGCGGGCGCACCTCCGACGGCGTCATCGAATCCGCCGCAAGCGCTTCCGGCCGGCGCGCTGAAGTCGTCGCCCAGTTTGTATCTTCGCGAGGCGGCGTCGGGCGCTATTCGATGGCAGCCGTTTGCGTCGCAATCTTTCGCGCTGGCGCGCACGCTGAACCGACCGGTGCTGATCGATATCGGCGCAGTCTGGTGTCACTGGTGCCACGTGATGGACGAGACCACCTACGCCGACCCCGAAGTCGCGGCGATGCTGAATGACAACTTCGTGCCGGTGAAGGTCGACTCGGACGAACGCCCCGATATCGACGGCTACTATCAAAATGCAGCGGCGCATTTGACCGGTGCGGGCGGATGGCCGCTGACTTGCTTTACGACCTCGAACGGCGCGCTGTTTTTCGCAGCCGGGTACTTGCCGCCGCGACCCGGTAGCGGGCCGGGGGGCAGCGGCACGGAGAACTCGTCGATGATTCCGCTGGCGCGTCGGATCGTTGCGGTCTACGCAAACGATCGCGCCGCTATCGAAAGTTCAGCGGATGCAGCCGTCGCAACACTCCGCGCATCGACGACCAAAGCGGCGCCCACGTCCGGCAGCGTGGACGCGATGCGCGCGCGAATCCTGGCCGGACTGGCGACCTCGTATGATCGCGAGTCGGGCGGATTCGCGTCGGGTGCGGGAACGCGATTCTACGATTTCCCGGCGCTTGAACTCGCGCTCGCGCACGGATTCTTCGGCCATCCCGAGTTCACCACGATGGCGCTCGACACGCTACGCAAAATCGCCGCCGGCGGCGTATTCGACCAACTCGGCGGCGGGTTTCATCGCTACTCGACCGACGCCAATTGGGGTGTCCCGCATTTCGAGAAGATGGCGTACGACAACGCGATGGGGTTGCAGGCTTACTCCGATGCGTACGCGGCGAGCGGCGACGAGGAGTTCGCGCGCGTGGCGCGCTCGATTGCGACGTACGTGAATCGCGAGCTGCTCGATCCCGCCACGCACGCGTTCTACTCGCATCAGGACGCGGATTCGTTCAAGGGTGACGACGGCAGTTACTACACCTGGACGGTGGACGAGGTTAAGCGAGCGCTGGCGCCGGACGAAGCGCGGACCGCGATCTTGCTGTTTGGCATCCAGGATTCGCCGCCACGAGCGCCGGATGGACGAATCGTTCTGCGGCGTGCGATGAACGCGAATCAAATTGCGTCGCGCCTTAAGACTTCGAGCGACAAGGCGCAGGCTCTGATCGCGAAAGTCGAGGCTGCGCTGTTAGCGGCGCGAGCGCGGCGCAAAATCCCGCAAGTGGATCACGCCCTGCTGATCGATCGCAACGCGCTGATGGCCGATGCGTTCCTGACAGCGTCGGCGGCGCTTGGCGATCCGCGCCTGCAACGAATTGCGCTGGACGACCTCGACTTCATTGTCGCGCATTTGCGAGCGCCCGACGGCGGCTACTATCACGTATGGTCGGAGGGTCGTGCGCAAGTTGCCGGCTTGGCGGCCGACCAGGCTTATCTGCTCAACGCGCTGATCGACGCCTATCAGTTTTCCGGCGATTCAAAATATCTGGGCAGCGCTCGTGCGCTCGCAGCGACGATCCTCGGCAAGTTTCGCGCTCGTGAGAGCGGCTTGCTCACGAATTGCGACAGCGGCGACACGAGCGTGGTGAACGCCGCGTCGGCCAACGCCTCGCAGGTGTTCTACGATATGCCGACGCCGTCGGTGCAGGCGACGATGGCGATCGCGACTGCCAAGCTCGGCCTCGTCACCGGCGACGAGTCGTACTCGAAGACCGCGGTCGAGTTGCTGGTGCGGGCGCCGGAGATGGCCGCCTCGACGATCAGCGCGAACGTCGCGACCGTCGGGCTCGCGCTCGAGTATCGCGCGGACGGTTACGCCAGCGTCGCAATCGTCGGCGGCGCCGCCAGAGGGCCGGCTGACGCACTCACTGAAGCGGCACTGGCAACCTACCGGCCAGGGAAGGTCGTCATGCGAGTTTCATCCGACAACAGCTCTGCGGCCACCTTGCCGCCCGCGGCGCGCGCGATGTTCGAAGCGAGCCGGAACAAGAAGTCGGAACTTGCGTTTGTCTGCGCGGGTACCGCATGCGCTAACCCGGTCGACAACGCGGCGAAGCTTCCGGACGTCATCAAACGATTTGGCGTAGCGGCGAGCGGAACCGCCACCGCCGCCGCGGCCCCGTGACGTTTACCACTTCTCCTTGAACGGGCGGACATCGATCGCGTGCGACCAGGCACTTCGATCCTGATGAGCCAGGAACCAGTACGACTCCGCGATCGCCGAGGGTTTCAGCATGTCGTCTTCGGTCAACTGCGGAAAACGTTCGCGGATGAACGGCATGTCGATCGCGCCGTCCACGTTGACGTACGCGACGTGGATGTTTTGCGGCTGCAAGTCGCGTCCCATCACCTGCGCGAGCCCGCGCAGCGCGAACTTGGCTGGCCCGAACGCCGCCGACGTTGGAAACGGCTTGATGCCGGCGGTGGCGCCGGTGAAGATGATCACGCCGGCGCCTTTTTTCAGCATCGCCGGCACCACTTCCTGCGCCGCCAGGAACGCGCCGAAGGTCGATACGCGCCAGGTGTTCTCGAACGTGCTCGGCTTGGTGTCCATCAGCTTGCCGAACGGGCGCATCGCGGCGTTGTAGAGCAGCACGTCGACCTCGCCGAGCTGCTCGCGAATCGTCTTGAACGCGGACGCAATATCCGCGGCCTTCGCGACGTCCGCCGGCACGGCGAGCGCCCGGCCGCCCTCCGCTTCGATTTCCTTCGCCAGCGCCGCGAGCTTGTCTTCGCCGCGCGCGACGAGTGCGACGGCGTATTCCTTTGCGAACCTGCGCGCGAGTGCCGCTCCAAGTCCCGGGCCGACTCCGACCACCGCGCACACTTGACGACGATTCGGCTCTGCCATCGCGAAACCCTCCCGCGCCCGCCAGCCGCTGGCCACGAAGCGCTTGCTATCGATCTACGAATTTCGTGCCGCGTGCGATGTGCCACTCAGACGCCGCGGAACTTCGCCGGCCGCTTGGCGTTGAATGCCGCAATCGCCTCGCGTGCGTCCTCGGTGCGCGCCATCTCGCCGATACTACGCAACTCCAGTTCGATCTGCGTCTCGAGCGGCGTTATCCATCCCGAATGCATCAGGCGCTTCGCCGCGGCGTAGGCCCGCGTCGGACCCGCCGCCAGTTGTGCGCCGAGCGCGTGCGCCTGTTCGCTGAGTTGATCGTCCGGGACCACGCGCGTCGCGATTCCCCACTCCAGCGCCTCGGCGGCGCTCAGCGTTCGATTCAGGTAGGTGAGTTCGAGCGCGCGGCGCACGCCGATCAGCCGCGGCAGAAAATACGTCGTCGAGCCGTCGGGGCTGAGCCCGATTCGGCTGTACGCCATCGTGAATTTTGCCGACTCGCCCGCAATCATCAGGTCGCACGCGCAGGCCAGTCCCATGCCGGCGCCGGCGGCTGCGCCGTTGACTGCGGCGATCACCGGCAATTCGGCGCGCGCGATTCGCGAGATGGTCGCGTGAAACAGCGAGACCCGGCTCTTGAGTTCGCTCCCGCCGCTGTAGAAACCCTTCAAGTCGGCGCCGGCGCAAAAGAATCGGCCTGAGCCGCTGATCACCAGCGCGCGCACCGCGGGATCTTCCTCGCAGCGGATTACCGCGTCCATCATTTCGCTCGACAGTTGCGGGTTGAGCGAGTTGGCGGACTCCGGCCGATTGAGAGTCAGATGCGCGACGCCGTCACGCACCTCGAACAGGATCGCCGAGTAATCGGGCATCGCGAGTCCTCCCTCATCAGCAAAGATTCGATCGCGAACGAATCGCAACTCAGTTGCAATTTGCTACTCAGTTGCAAAATGCTTCTGCAGCTCACCGGCCTCGCGAGCTACGGGATCAGCACCAACTTACCGGTCGATGCGCGCGATTCCATGAACTTGTGCGCTTCGGCCGCGTTTGCCAACGGGAATGACTTGCCGACGAGCAGTTTCAGTTTTCCTTCTGCTATCAAGCGGAACGACTCCTCGATTCCTCGCTGCATCGCGTTCGGCACCGCGGTCACCGTATAAAGCACGAAGCCGCTCACCTTGATCGATTTCTCGAACAGGCGGAACAGGTTGAGCGGTTCCGGCGGACCGCCCGCGCGCCCGTACAGAATCAGATGGCCAAACGGCGCCAGGCAGGTCAGCCCCTTGTCCATCGTGGTGGCGCCCACGGCGTCCAGGATCAGGTCGACGCCGCGCCCGCCAGTGAGCCGGTTCGCCTCGGCCGCGAAGTCGTGCGTCGAGTAGTTGATTACCTCGTCGGCGCCGTACTGCCGGACCAGCGCGAACTTGCTGTCGCTCGACACAGTGCCGATCACGCGTGCGCCTGCTGCCTTCGCAATCTGCACCGCTACGATCCCGACGCCGCCGGCCGCCGAATGCACCAGCACGGTCTGGCCGGGTCCAGTGTTGTGCGAGGTGTGCAGCATGTGCCATGCCGTCAGCACCTGCACCGGAAATGCCGCCGCGTGCTCGAAGCTGACGGAGTCGGGAATCGGAATCACCTGCGCCGCCGGCGCGAGCGCGTACTCGGCGTACATCTTGCTCCCCAGCGCCGCGACGCGTTGACCCGCCTTGAGGCCCGTCACGCCAGCGCCGACCGCCTCGATCTCGCCCGCCGATTCCAATCCCGGCGTGTCGGGCAGCTTCGGCTGCATCAGGTACTGTCCTTGCCTGAACAGCGTATCGGCGAAGTTGATTCCAACTGCTCGCACCCTGACCAGCACGGTTCCCGG
>DASQHV010000354.1:0-2452 GCA_035631915.1 Candidatus Acidiferrales bacterium
CGCGAAGATGAACGACGGCGCGAACGCGTAGAAGCCCCACACGCAGTAGTAGCGGCGCGTCACCGACGCGAGCGCAGAGCGGGCGATCGAGTCCGGCGCAGGAGCGTCGGGCATCGCGGGTGCGGCGCTGGATTTGAACAGGCTCCTCATCGCTCGCTCGCTTCGGTGGACGACTCGACGACGAGATCCGCGGGATCGGCGATCGACCAGATCGGCGAGAAAAGAAGTAGCGCGCCTGTGACGATCAAGCCGGCCGCCCCCGCGAACATCGTGGGACGCAGGCCGACCGCGCCGCCCATCCATCCCGCGGCCAGCGCGCCGAGCAGGGTTGCGCCGCGCGCGATGAAGGAGATGGTCGCGGTGACGCGCCCGATGATGTGATGAGGCGCGAGCGCCTGCCGGAGCGAGGGCATCGTGATCTCGAAAATGGTGCCGGCAAAGTCGCCAATCAGCTGCTGCGCGACCAGCAACACGATTGCGCTTATCGCGGCGCCGTGCGCGAGCGGCACCAGCATCAGCGCGGCGCCCTGCACCGCAAATGCAAAAACGATCGCGCGGCCTGCGCCGATCGCCTCGGTCGCGCGGCGTGCGACGAGCGCGCTGGCGAGCGAGCTGACTCCGCCGACGGCGAAGATCATGCCGAGGGCGCCCGGCTTGAAGCCGAGATCGTTCACCACGAACAGCATGAACATCGTGCCCCACAAGCTGTAGGTGAAGGCCGCGAGCGGCGCCGTGGCGGCGATCACGAACAGTCGCGCGTCGCCGGCGATGAAGCGCGCGCCGTCGGCGATTTCGCGCAGCGTGCCGGCGCGCCGATGTTTCGGCGGCGGCAGTATCTCCGGTGTGCGGATGATCGCGATCGCAAATGCTGACGCCAGGAACGAGATCGCGTCGATCAGGATCGCGAACGGCGCCGTCAGCCACTGCACCAGCCATCCGGCGAGGCCGAAGCCGCCGACTTCGGCGACAGCGTAACTCGCCGAGAGCTTGCTGTTCGCATCGACCAGGTCGCCGCGCCCGACCAGCGACGGCAGATACGCGCGGTACGCGACGTTGAAGGCGATGTCGAGCACGCCGGCGCCGATCACGGCGGCGCATAAATGCCACAGTCGCAAGTGACCGAAGATGGCGGCGAGCGGAATCGTCGCCAGCAGCAGAAATCGGCCGATGTCTGCGGCGATCAGAATCGGACGGCGATGGAGCCGATCGACCCAGACGCCGGCGAAGAGCGAGAACGCCAGCTCCGGGAGCGTGCGGGCGGATGCCAGCAGTCCCATCTGGAACGGTGTTGCGCCGAGCGCGATGACGGCGGCAAACGTGATCGCGACGTCGCCCATGCGCGAGCCGAAGACGGAGACCGTCTCGCCGGCCCACAGCCTCATGAAGTCCGAATTGCGAAACAGCACGCTGCGGCGGCGCGGCGCCGGCGCGTCGATTGCTGTTGCGGACTGTTCGAAAGGAGCCATCGCAACTCCGTGCGCGAAATCGTCGCGCCAAAAAAGAAAGAGCCCCGGGCTTCGATGCCCGAGGCTCTTTCAAGCCAGATCTCGAAGTATCCGTCACCCGCTATGGGTAACCTGGGAATTTGCAAGGGTGACTTTCATTGGCTGCTCCGAGTTCTGACGAAGCGCAGACGGTAGCGCCGGGTCCGCGGTGAGTCAAGCTGGCTTCGAAGCGCCGAACCATCGCCGCCATCCGTCGAGCGCGTCAAGCAGCACGCGGCGCTTCAGGCGGTACACGCGGGTGCGGCCGCGCTTGGTCACGCTGAGCAGGCCGGCCCGCTCTAGCACCTGTAGATGCCGCGTCACGGTAGGCCATCGGCACGAAAAGCGCGCGGCGATTTCGCCCGCGGACATCGTGCCGCCGCGAAAATTTAGAATCAGCAACATCTCGCGTCGCGTCGGATGGGCCAGCGCTGAGAATACGGCGGCGTCGGCGTCGTGCTTCGCGAGCGCGGCGGGCGCACGCCGGCTCACGCGGGCAGGCGCTCGTAGTGCGGAAATTCCATCGACGGGCGGCCGCCGCGCGACTCGCACAGCATCTCCATCGGCTCCCAGATGGCCAGCACATCGGGCAGCTTGTGTGCGCGCTCGAAGCCGCCGGGCTTCCACGCGAAGATTTCGATCAGGTCGCCCAGGTTGTCGCGGTCTAAGCCCCGCATCACCAGTCGCGGCTCCTTCGCGACGAGGCCGAGCCGGTTGAGCGTCGCCCAGTGCTTGCGGATTAGCTTGCGGAACGCGGCGTCCTTGCCTTTTCGGACCCGGTACGTGCAGACGACGATTTGCGGTTTCGCGGTTGGCATCGCGGGCGACCTCCGAGGAGTGAGTGCTGCGCATTATTTAGCGTACTCGCTAATTAATTGTCAAAGGTTCGGACGTTTCTTTGCGAGCAAAATACGTGCTTCTCTGATTCTGAGTGCGTACTCATTCTTTCCGTGTCATCCCGAGCGGAA
>DASQHV010000355.1:0-1543 GCA_035631915.1 Candidatus Acidiferrales bacterium
TCACGCTGCTCGGCGGCAAGCTGCATTCGGTGATCGTCGGCGCGATGAAAAACAGCACGCCGCAATTCCAGGTCCTGACCCCGAACGTCGGCGCGGCACCGCACGGATAGCCGAGCGCTGCGGGACTTGCAGTTTGCACTCGCCCCGATCGATGATGCAGCGGCGAACTATCCGATCGGTATGTTGATGGCGGCGCGAGGCCCATTTGCCGACGCCTAAAGGTTCGAGGTTGACAATGGCTGCGAAACAGTCGGTGCGCGAAGAGACCTGCAGCGTAGGCGCCAACCAGCTGATCGTGCTGAAGGGCGGATCGGGCAAGCCGCTGCTCGTCTTGCACGAGGAGCTCGGCTATCCGGGCTGGATGAAGTGGAATGAGGCGCTGAGCGAGCGCCGAACGCTGGTGACGCCGCTCTATCCCGGATTCGGCCGCAGTCCGCTGGCGAGCTGGATCATGAACGTGCGGGATCTCGGGAATCTTCTCGCGCGCTTCGTTCGCGAGCAGAAGCTCGGGCCGATCGACGTGATCGGTTTTTCTTTCGGCGGATGGGTCGCCGCGGAAATGGCCGCCAACGATCCGGGAATCTTCTCGAAGATCGTGCTGGTCGCGCCGGTCGGCATCCGGCCGCCCGAGGGTGAAATCAAGGACCTGTTCACGGTTCCCGCGTTGATCTATCTGCGCGAGTCGGTGGGCGATATCGCGTCGACGCCCGAGTTCGGCGCGCTCTACGACGGCGGCACGTCGCCCGAGCAGTACGAAGCCTTTGAAGATTCCCGCGCTGAAACGGCCCGCCTCGCGTGGCAGCCGTACATGTTCAACCCGAGCCTGCCGCATTTGCTCGAGGGCACGGCGAACAATCCGACGCTGCTTGTATGGGGCCGCGACGATCGCGTGGTGCCGGTCTCAGCCGCGCAGGTCTACCAGAAGTCGATGAAGAACTCGCGCACGCTGGTAATCGACGGATGCGGTCATCGCCCGGAAGTCGAAAAGTCCGAACAGTTCATCAAAGAAGTGCAGAATTTTCTCGGATAACGAGCGGAGGCTGTCATGCACATAATGTGGTTCACCGAGCGGCAGTATCATTACGACCCCGAAGTGCTGCCGGAAAAAAGCGCGCGGCTGGAAAACCAGATCCTGCGCAATCGCAGCTTCTTCGGCCTGCCCAACGAGAACTTCGACGCGCAGCACGGATCGATGCTGCTCAACGAGTACCTTGACGAGAAAATTTACTCCGAGGATCTCGGCTTCGACGGGCTGATGCTCAACGAGCATCACGGCACGCCATTCTGCCTGGGCTCGGTGATGGACGTCGAGGCGGCGGTGCTGGCCAAGGCCACCAAGCGCGCGAAGATCGTGCTGCTCGGCAATCCAGTGCCGACGGTCGCCAATGCGCTTCGCCTCGCCGAAGAACTCGCGATGATCGATCTGATCTCGAAAGGACGGCTGGTGCCCGGATGGGTGCGCGGCGCCGGTAGCGAGCAGCTCGCCAACAACGCGAATCCCGCCTACAACCGCGAGTACTTCGAGGAAGGCGTCGATTTCATC
>DASQHV010000356.1:0-2095 GCA_035631915.1 Candidatus Acidiferrales bacterium
CATAGTCTCCGATCGGCGCTGGAAAAACTCGCTGGGAATTCTGCGCGCGCACGCCCTGATGCAGGGACGCGGAGCCGTCGTCGAGAGCGACCTGATGTTTCTTGCGCACGTGCTGTGGAAAGATCCCGAGGAGCGGCCCAAGGTGGCCGAGGCGCTGCGCCGAATCGTCCGCGGCTACACCGACAAGCTGCAGGAGCTGGTGTTCGAGAGCCGCGAGCTGCGCGAGTACGCGGAAGGGGCGTGGGAGAGCGACGAGCTGCGGCGCCGGGCGCTCACCGAGGCCAACGCGAAGCTGGCGAACATCGTCACCCGCTTCGACCGCCTGCTGCAGGAAGCCGCCGAGGCCGGGCGCGACATCTCCGATGCGGATGCGATGCGCGTCGAAGTGAAGAACATTCAGCAGGCCGTTTTTCGCAGAAGCGTGGGAGATTAGCTTGCCCGCCGAAGAATCCACTCCTGCGATCGTGCTGCGTGCGCGCGACTACGGGGAATCGGATCGAATCGTCACGCTGCTGACGCTCGAGTCGGGCAAGCTCAGTGGAATCGCCAAGGGCGCCAAGCAGTCGCGCCATCGCTTCGAGCGCAAGCTGGAACCGTTCTCACACGTGATGTTGCACTACCGGCGCCGCCCGCACGGCCAGTTGGTGTTCATCACGCGCGCGGAGGCCGGCGACCTCGCGCAACACGTCCTCGACGACGACCTCGCGAAAATTGCGCTCGGCAGCTACATGCTCGAACTCACCGACGCGCTCACGACCGAAGAGGGCGAAGCGGCCGAGGCGTATCGCGTGCTGTCGGCGGGGCTCGGCGCGCTGAGCCGGCGCTTTGCGGACTTGTCGCTGCGCCAGGCGTTCGAGCTGCGCATCCTGCGCTGGGCGGGTTTCGGGCTCGAGTTTTTGCGATGCCGCGTGTGCGGCAGCGTCGGCAGCGACAATGGCGGCGCGGTTTATTTCATCGCGTCGCGCGGCGGCGTCGCGTGTGCGCGATGCCGTCCGGCGCTCGCCGAGGGCGCTATCAAGCTCGCCAACAAAACGGCGGTGGCGCTCGCGCGGCTCGACGCGCGGTCGCTCGACGAGTCGCCCGGCTCCGAGTCGGCGGGCGCCGACGGGTCGCTGGCGCTCGCGCGCTTCATCGCGTCGACGATCGATCGGCGGCTGCGCAGCCAGGAATTTCTGGATTCGATTCTGCCGGGCGCGAGCCGGCACTGACCGCAATCATCCGCCGGAATCGCGCGCGACTGCTTCCCCGTGAATGATCTTCGGGCGGGAGTAGCGTCCCGCCTCGTGCTCGATCAGCACGATTCCGCAATTCGGCGGCACGTGCGCATTCTCCCAGCTGCCGGTCACGTGCGCCCACACCGTGCGCATCACGCCGCCGTGGCTGACGATCACCAGCTCGCGATCCGTGTACTCCGCCGCGACGCGGTCCAGCACCGGCGCGACGCGCTGCCGGACGTCGAGGTGACTCTCGCCGCCGGGCGGGCGCCAGAGCCACGGCTGCTTGGGATCGAACGTCGGGTCTTTCTGCACCGATTCGTAAGGCAGTCCCGCCAGCCGGCCGAGGCTCTGCTCGCGGAACTCTTTTTCGAATTCGAGCGGGATGCCGAGTAGGGCGGCGATGATGCGTCCGGTTTCGCGCGCACGAGCGTAAGTGCTGGCAATCACGAGCGCCGGCCGAAACTGCTGCTTGATCTTCAGCGCCGCCTCGTGCGCCTGGCGCCGGCCAAGCTCCGTGATCTTCGCCTCTGGCGTGCTGGTGAAATGGCGAATCGCGTTGCCTTCGCTTTCGCCGTGACGAACCATTATCAGCTTGCCCATCGGGTGGAGATTCTGTCCTGCAATTGAATCTGACGCCAGTCCGCGCGCAGCGATCAGGTCTTCGGTTTGTCGTCCCCGCCGCCACCGCCCGCGGCTTTGGCGAACGCGCGGAACGGTTCGAACAGATCGATCGGCAACGGAAACACCGTGGTCGAATTGTGATCGGTCGCGATTTCCTTGAGCGTCTGCAAGTAGCGCAGTTGCAGCGTGATCGGACTCTTGCTCATTATCTCCGCCGCCTCGGCCAGCCGCTGAGACGCCTGGAACTCGCCCTCCGC
>DASQHV010000357.1:0-2936 GCA_035631915.1 Candidatus Acidiferrales bacterium
AGACCTTTCAGCTGATCGGCGGAAATCGCGAACATTTCGAGGCCGGTGAGTTTGCGAAGCTTGCGCACGGCCTTCGCCGCCTCGGCCGCGTCGACCAAATCAATCTTGTTAAGCGCGACGATCGCCGGACGGAGCATCAGCGCCGGATCGAACGCCTCGATCTCGCCGCGCACGGTGACGAAAGCCTGCTCCGGCTTTTCGGCCACGTCCAGCACGTAAACGAGGAGGCGCGTCCGCGTGATGTGGCGCAGGAACCTGATGCCGAGGCCCTGGCCCAGGTGCGCGCCTTCAATCAATCCCGGAATGTCGGCGACGGTGAAACTCTCGTCATCCGAAATGCTCACGCGGCCGATATTCGGCGCGAGCGTCGTGAACGGGTAGGGCGCGATCTTGGGGCGCGCGGAACTGAGCGCGGTCAGCAGCGTCGATTTGCCGGCGTTGGGCAGTCCAACCAGGCCCGCCTCCGCGACCAGCCGCAGTTCCATCCGAATCCAGCGCTGTACTCCGGGCGTACCTGGAGTCGCGATTCGCGGTGAGCGCCGCGTCGACGACGCGAAGTGCATGTTTCCGCGGCCGCCTTCGCCGCCTTGCGCGATCACGGCGCTGTCGCCGGGCATCACCAGGTCGGCGAGCGTGTTGCCGGTCTCCTCGTCGAAGACGATCGTGCCGGGCGGTACCCGCACCACGACGTCGTCGGCGCCGTGTCCGTACTGTTCCTTGCCGCGGCCGGGCTCTCCGTCCTGCGCGATCAGGCGCGGCTGGTACTTGAAATCGAGCAGCGTCGAGAGGCCTTCGTCGACCTTGAAGACTACGCTGCCGCCGCGTCCGCCGTTGCCGCCCGCGGGTCCGCCGAACGGCCGGTATTTTTCGCGCAGGAACGCAATCGCGCCGTCGCCGCCCTTGCCGGCGTGCACGAATACCCTGGCTTCGTCGATGAATCGCATGGCCCGACTATCATATCAGCTATCGGCGGCGCACTTCTCGTATCCGCTCCGCGCTCGCACACACCGGGTTGTATGACGTGCGCGATGGCCCCGGAAATGATGCACGTCCCGTGAAAAACTAGAGGCAAATCTCCGCGAGTGCGCGCACCGTGTTGATATCGCCGGTGCCGATCAACATCGTCTTCACCGGCGACGCCTTCCACGCCTTCAGCCGGTCGCCGATACGCTCGCGATTTCCCACCAGCGCGACCTCGTCAACCAGCTTGTCCGGCACCAACGCCATCGCCTCGGCCTTCTTGCCCGCCAGGTACAGGTCCTGAATTTTGACCGCCTCGGCCTCGTACCCCAGGCGCTTGGCGTAGTCGTTGTAGAAATTCTTCGCGCGCGCGCCCATCCCGCCGATGTACAGCGCGAGCATCCCCTTCACCGGCATCCGGCATTTCTCCAGGTCGGAGCCCATCACGCAGGTGACGAACGGCGCGACGTCGAAGTTGGCGAGGCTCTTTTTGCCGCCGGTGCGCGCGAAGCCTTCCTTAAGATTGGCGTCGTAGATGTCCCAGCGCTCGGGATTCATCCACACCGGGATTACGCCGTCGGCTATTTCCGCCGCGAGCGCAATTCCCTTGGGGCTGATCGAAGCCGTGTAGATCGGCATGTCCTTGCGGCCGTGCAGGATGCTCTTCAGCGGCTTGCCCAGCCCCGACGCGCCCGGCCCGGTGTAGGGGATGTCGTACTCCTTGCCGTGATGCTCGACGGCGACTTCGCGCGCGAGAATCTTGCGCACGATATCGATGTACTCGCGGGTGCGCTGGATGGGCTTGCCGTACGGCACGCCGTGCCAGCCTTCGACCACCTGCGGGCCCGACGGCCCAATCCCCAGGATGAAGCGGCCGCCGGAGAGCGCGTCGAGCGTCATCGCCGTCATCGCGGTGGCGGCCGGAGTTCGCGCGGGCATCTGCATGATGCCGGTGCCGAGGCGGATTTTCTTGGTCAGCGCGCCGATCCACGCCAGCGGAGTGATCGCGTCGGAGCCGTAGGCCTCGGCGGTCCACACGGAGTCGAAGCCGACTTTTTCGGCCTCGAGAATCGTGTCCATCGGCAGGCCCATCTGCGCGCCCGAGTAGCCGGAGATTAGTCCCAATCGCATCGGAGAATCCTCCAAAAATTTCGCGCGGAAAAATCCGCGTGTCGGTTAAAGCGTCGAAAAATGAAAAGCCCCACGGCGCACACCGCGGGGCTTCGATTCAACTATTGCGGGATTCCAATCCCTAGGCAGACGCCCCACTGGTGTCGGCGGTGGCGGGCAGCGGCTCGACGCTGACCTGCCGCTTCTCGCCGCGCGGTTCGTACTTAACCACACCGTCGATGAGCGCGTAAATCGTGTAGTCGCGCCCCAGTCCGACGTTGCGTCCCGGATGCACCCGCGTGCCGAGCTGACGGATGATGATGTTGCCGGCCTTCACGGTCTGGCCCGCGTAAATCTTGATCCCGCGGCGCTGTCCCGGACTATCGCGGCCGTTGCGCGTGGAACCTTGTCCTTTTTTGTGCGCCACGGTTGAGTCTCCCTGTTTCGGATGCGGCGGTCAGCGCCGCGATTCAAAATTGAAAAACGGCGGCTTAAGCGCCGACCGAAATTTCCTCGATCTTGAGCACCGTAAGTTCCTGGCGATGGCCCCGTTTGCGGCGGTAGTTCTTGCGCCGCTTCTTCTTGAACACGATAACTTTCGTGCCGCGCGGCTGCTGCACGATCTTGGCCTTGACCGACGCGCCCGCGACCACCGGAGTGCCGACCTTGGGCGCCTCTCCGCCGAGCGCGAGGACTTCGCCGAGAGAGATTGCCGCGCCGACCTCGCCGGCGAGCCGCTCGACCGTAATCTGGTCGCCGACGCCGACGCGGTACTGCTTTCCGCCAGTCTTTACGATTGCAAACATGGATGTACCAGAACGACTCAAATTATCGGAGGGTGGTCGGCGTGTCAATTCAACGCGCTT
>DASQHV010000358.1:0-6787 GCA_035631915.1 Candidatus Acidiferrales bacterium
ATCTCGCCGGCGGGCGTACCGTCGGGCCCCTTCTGCACCAGCATCCGGAAGATGTCCAGGCGCGACTCCTGCGCCAGCGCGCCCAGTGCAGCTATCACTTCTTCCCGTTTCATAGTTTCATATTTATGGAAGTATGATTTCTTTGTCAAGCCCCCGGGATGGCGGACGCCGCACCCGTCGCCCCCGTGCGGCAGCAATGCTAGAAGATGCCAATGCGCGCGGCGGCCGCCGCGGATTTGGAGCAAGGCAAGTTGGCCAGCGTAAACTTTCTGGAAAGCGCGGCGCTGTACGACGCGATCTACCATTTCAAGAATTACGCCCGCGAGTGCGAGCAGCTCCGCGCGATCATCCAGGTCGCCGTTCCGCAAGCCCGCACGGTCCTCGACGTCGCCTGCGGCACCGGCGAGCACGCGAAATTTCTGAAAGACCACTTCGCCGTCGACGGCGTGGACCTCAACGACGACTACCTGCGCGCCGCGCGGCTGAAGAATCCCGCCGGCAACTACGTGCGCGCCGACATGACGGATTTCGCACTCGGCAAACGCTACGACGTCGTGACCTGCCTGTTCAGCGCGATCGGCTACGTCAAGACCGTCGAGCGGATGTCGCGCGCGGTCGCGTGCATGGCGCGCCACGTGCGCCCCGGCGGCGCGCTGATCGTCGAGCCCTGGATCACACCCGAGAACTGGAAGCCCGGCAGCCAGTTCATTCACCCGGGTCAGATCGGCGCCGACGCCGTGGTCCGCATGAGCGTCAGCCTGCGCGAGGACAATCTATCGGTGATGCTGCTGCACTACATGCGCGGCACGCCGGCCGGAATCGAGCACTACGACGAACGGCTGGAGCTGGGCCTGTTCACGCGCGCCGAGATGACCGACGCGCTGCGCGCAGCGGGACTCGACGTTCGCTACGACGATGAAGGCTTGATGGGCCGCGGCCTGTACGTCTGCCACGCGCGCGCTGAGAGCTAGCGCTCGACCTTGGCGATCGCGGCGGTGTGGTCGCGCGAGAGATCGGCCTTCAAAAATTCCTCGGTGCCGGGCGTTCCCAACTCGAACTCGGGCGTGTGATGAATCTTGATCGTCACGCCATCGGTTACGCAGTCGAGCATGTGCCCGCCGGCCGCGCGATCCGCGGTGATGAAGTGCAGATGGTAGCCGGGCACGTTGACTGCGCGCAGGTAATCGGGCGTGAAGAATCCCACGACGGTGCCCGCGACGTCGTGGAACTCGAAGATCGGCTCCGTGCGCGCAGCCGCCTCGAGTCCGACTGATTTTTCCTGCTTCGCCACCGCGCGGGTCTTCACATATGCGAAGCGCCCCTCGATTCGCACGGCGTGGAACATATTCTCCGACGGGAGCATCTTTGCGACCGCCGCGAGCATCGCGGCCTGATCGCCGCGCTGCTCCAGGCGCGCGGTTTCGTCCGCTTTGAAAAAACTCACCGTCGCAAACGGCGTGCGCGCCGAGTCTTCGACCGGATGCGCCTGCCCGTCGGCGCGGACCTGGTAGACGGTGCCGTCCAGCTCGATCATCTCGCCGTCGAGACCGTCGAAGGTGCCGAGCCCGAAGTCGCCGTGCGTCTTGAGCTCACCCATCGTCATGTCGCCGGTGGACGCACCTTCCATCAAGGCATTCACCGTCGAGGTCTGAAACACGGTCTGATCTTCGGCGCCGAGCAGCCGCTCTAGCGCTTCGACAACAATCTCCGACAGCAGTTGCCCGGTTTGCCGGCGCCGTTGGCCGAGCCGCCGGGCGAGCGCCGCGGGCAGATGCACGCGCAGCGTGAGCCGCTGATGTCCGCTCACGCGCGCACTCGACGAATCTTCAGTTTCATTGCTGGCTGTCCCGCTCGACGGGTTGGACGTGCTCGCCGTCGCGCGCTGCCTGCCCGACGTTCAGCGCCACCTTGTCCTTGTCGTCAATATCGCCGGTGACTTCGACCGTCTGCCCGTTGTCGTAGCCGAGCGTCACTTCCTCCAGATGCAGCAGCCGGTTGCGCACGACCGGCACGAAGACCTTGCCGTCGCGGAACACGAGCGAGTCGTCGGGAACCGTCGGCGCGCCGGTGCCCATCGTGACGGTCAGCATCGCGGCCGCATACATGCCGGGGTAAAGCAGCGCGTCGTCGTTGGCGAGATCGATCTCGACCAGCATCGTGCGCGTGTCGGGCGAGAGCGCCTCGGGATGTCGCGAAATTGCGCCGTTGAATTTGCGGCCGGGAAACTGCACGACGGTAATCGTCGCCGGGTCTCCGTCCTTGATGAAAGGCGCGACGCTTTGCGGCACATACACGAACACACGCAGCGGCCGGTAACGGGCGATCGTGACGATTGAGGCCCCGCCGGCGGTGGTGGCAGTGCTGGCCGGCACCAGATGTCCCGGATCGACGTTGCGCGCAGTGATAATTCCGTCGAACGGCGCGGTGATGCGCTCATACGCCTGGTTGTCGACGCTCTGTTCGAGCAGCGCCTTCGCCTGCAGCATCGCGGCGTGCGATTCGTCTGCCATCTGCGCGGCGACCACGCCCTCCTTCAGCAAGGTCTGGTTGCGCTGGTCGGTAACCCGCGCGAGGTTGTAGTTGGCGCGCGCGTTGACGACCTGCTGATCGAGCTCCGGCGACTGCAGCGTCGCGATCAACTGCCCCTTGTGCACGCGGTCGCCCTTGTCGACTTTGATTTCCTTCACGTAGCCGGCGACTTTCGCGTAGACGTCGGTCTCGTCGAAGCCGCGAATCGTCGCAGGCAGCTTGAGTTCGCGATGCGTCGGAGAACGCGAAACGCCGGTGACCAGCACATGCGGGCCGACTTCCTGCTCGCGTTCCAGTTCCGAAATCTGGCGGCCGATCCAGAATTCGCGCGCCAGTACCAGTCCGGCGGTGGCAATCAAGGCGACGACGATCGCGGCGATCCAGCCGGCGAAAAAAATCCGGCCCGGCGGCGGCACCGAAAAGTTGCGCGGGTCGTCTTCCATCTCAGGCATGATCCAGCGGGAGCAATCCTAGCAGAATCATGCGCCCGGAAGCGTGAGCGCTTCGATCTCGGCGTCGCGCTGATGCTTGCCGACCAGGTGGCGGCTGAAAATCGAGTAGACTGCGGGCACCACGAACAACGTCATCATCGTCGCCGCGGCCAGCCCGCCGATCACCGCGCGTCCGAGCGGCGCGTTCTGCTCGGAGCCCGCGCCCAGTCCCAGAGCCATCGGCAGCATTCCGAGGATCATCGCCATTGCGGTCATGATGATCGGGCGAAAGCGGATGCGTCCCGCTTCGATTGCGGCCGCGACCGATGTGTAGCCGTCCTCGCGCAGCTCGTTGGCGAAAGTTATCAGCAGGTTGCCGTTGGCGACGCCGACTCCGACCGCCATGATCGCGCCCATCAGCGACTCGACGTTGACCGTCGTGCCGGTTATCGCGAGCATCCACAGCACACCCGCCAGCGCGCCGGGCACGGCCATCATGATGATGAACGGTTCGAGCCACGACTGAAAATTCGCGACCATCAACAGGTACACCAGGATGATCGCCAGGATCAGTCCCTCGCCGAGCGTGTAGAACGACTCGCGCATCGCCTGGCTCTGTCCGCGGATGACCACCCTCGTTCCGGCCGGCAGCGGCCCCAGATTGTCGATTTCGTGCTGCACGGCGGCGGTGACGCTGCCGAGGTCACGGCCCTGGACCCCGGCGTCGACGTCAATTACGCGCTGCACCGTGTAGTGCGCGACGACCGCCGGATTCCACGCGTGCTTCATCGTCGCCAGGTTGCCGAGCAACTGCGGCTGGCCATGAGTTTGTTCGGGGGCGTCGGGCGGAGTGCTGAGCGGAATATTCGAGAGCGCCGCGACCGAGTCGATCAGATGCTGCGGCGACTGGGAGATGACGTTGTAGTTGACGCCGGTTTTGGGATCGAGCCAGAAGTTGGGCTGCAGCAACTGCGCGCCGCTCAGCGATGCCAGCATGCTCGACGCGACCTGCTGCTGCGTGATGCCTAGTTCGAGCGCCTTGGTGCGGTCAACGTCCACCTTGATCGCCGGATAATCCTGCGGCTCTGCGATTCTCAGATCGCTGATACCCGGGATCAGCTTCATGCGATCCTTCAGCCGCAGCGCGATGTCGTAGTCGGCCTGCAGATCGTTGCCGTTGATCTGCGCGTCGATCGGCGCGGGCAATCCGAAGTTGAGCACCTGGTTGACGATGTCGGCGGCCTGAAAATAGACGGTCACATTCGGAAATCGCGTGGCCAGCAGCGCACGGATGCGCGTTTCGTAGAGATCGGTGGACTGATGTTTGGGCTTCAGCTGAATCAGGATGTCGGCGTCCTGCGGGCCGATCGAGTCGGTCGGGTAGAACGCCAGCACGAACGACAGCGGCATCCCGATGTTGTCGCTTATGCCCGCAAGCTCGTCGGCCGGGATGACGGTGCGCATCATGCGCTCGATGCTGTCGACGACGTATTCCGTGTGCTCGACCCGCGTGCCGGTCGGCATCCGCACGTGCAGCTTCATCATGCCGGCGTCCACGCGCGGGAAAAAATCCTGGCCCACTACCCATAGCAAGGCGGTGGACGAAACGATCAGCAGCGCGACGCAGCCGAGCGAGAAACTGCGCCGCGCGATGAATTTCGCGAGCGCGAAGCGGTACGACTCCTTGACCCGCTCGAAGCGCGCGTCGAAGGCGCGCACCAACGCGGCCCAGCGGCCGTTGCCGATGTGATCGTCGTGGCGCTCCGGGAGCAGCAATCGCGCCATCGAGGGCACCAGCGTGCGCGACAGCAGGTACGAGGTCAGCATCGCGAAGACCACCGCCAGCGCCAGCGGCGTGAACAGGAATTTCGCGACGCCGGTCAGCAGCACGACCGGAAAAAACACGATGCAAATCGAGAGCGTGCCGACGAAGGTGGGCGTCGCGATTTGCGACGCACCGTCGAGGATCGCCACCAGCAGCGGCTTGTGCATCGCCTGGTTGCGATGGATGTTCTCGACCTCAACCGTCGCGTCATCGACCAGCATCCCGACCGCCAGCGCAATCCCGCCCAGCGTCATCGTATTGATCGTCTGCCCGGAGAGCTTCAGGAAGACGATGGCCGTGAGTATCGACAGCGGGATCGACGTGATGACGATCAGCATGCTGCGCGGCGAACCGAGGAACAGCAGCACCATCAGCGCGACCAGCAGCGCGGCCGTGACCGCCTCCTGCACGACGTCGGTCAGCGCGGCGCGCACGAACTGCGACTGGTCGAACGTCAGCATCACGTTCAAGCCCTTGGGCGCGGTCGCGCGAATCTCGGGCAGCTTTTTCTTGACCGCGTCGACCACCGCGAGCGTCGAGGCGTCGGCGTGCTTGATCACCATCAGGTAGGTCGCCTGCCGGCCGTTGAAGCGCACCACGTTGGTCTCCGGCTGATGCGAGTCGGTGACCGGCGCGACGTCGCCCAGGAACACCGGCGCGCCGTGCTCGTACTTGATGGGCAGGTTGTTGAAGTCCGAAACCTTCGGCACCGACATGTTGAGGTCGATGTTGTATTCGTAGTTGCCCATCTTGGCGTTGCCCGACGGGATTACGATGTTGGTGGTGCCGAGCGCGTTGCCGACGTCGAACGCCGAGAGACCGTTGGCGTACATCGCGGCCGGGTCGAGGTTGACCATCACGTTGCGGCTGACACCGCCCAGCGGCGCCGGCGACGAGAAGCCGGGAATCGTGAACAACTGGATGCGGATGAAGTTGAGTCCGTAGTCGAACAGCTTGTTGGTCGAAAGCACGTCGCTGTAGACGTTCAGCTGCGCCACCGGCACGTTGGTCGCGCTGTATGAAATGATCGAGGGCGGCTGCACTCCGCGCGGCAGGATGTTCAGGATGCTCTCCGACACCGCGTTCATCTGCGCGATCGCGCCGCCGATGTTGGTGCCGGGATGAAAATAAACCTTCAGTATCCCGACGCCGTTGACGGATTCGGACTCGATGTGCTCGATGCCGTTGACGGTGGTCGAATAGGCGCGCTCACTGATGAAGACCATGCGCCGCTCGACGTCGAACGCGGAGAGCCCCGGGTAGTTCCACACCACCATCACGACCGGCAGATCGATGGTGGGAAAGATGTCGACGTTCATCAGGCCGAAACTGAGCACGCCCAGCACCAGCATCAACAGCGCCATCACGGCCACCGAGAGCGGTCGGCGAAGCGCCAGGCGGACGATCCACATAGATGATGCCGAAAACCGAGTTCAGCTTCGCTGTCGCGAATGCGAGCGACGACGGTTACGAACGATTATCAAGCCGATTTTCAAAATAGGTGACGCATTGATTCAAGGCAAGTTCCTACCTCTCGCTCTCCTCCTCTTCATCTCGGAGCTTCTCTTTACCTCGCCCGCCCGTTCTCCTTACCTCACCCGCTTGGCTGCGGGAGAGGTAAAGGGGATGCTCGGTTGCTCCGGGCGATCAAAAATGTCACAAAGGATAGTTCGGGCGGGGTCGTAGTTCAGCCCGGTTAGAACGCCGGCCTGTCACGTCGGAAGTCGTGGGTTCAAATCCCATCGGCCCCGCCAAATTTTAACTTTTACCTAATTGGGTGCACCAACTTGAAGCTGACCGAACAAACCCGCAGCATCTCGCGTGAAAACGGGCTGCGCGATCGCAACTGGGTCGTAATCGACGCCAACGAGCGCGCGCTGGGCCGCGTCGCCTCGCGGGCCGCGAGCCTGCTCACCGGCAAGACCCGTCCGGACTACACTCCCAACCAGGACACCGGCGACTTCGTCGTGATCATCAACGCCGCCAAGGTCAAACTCACCGG
>DASQHV010000359.1:0-2082 GCA_035631915.1 Candidatus Acidiferrales bacterium
GTCGTGATTCTGCCAGGCTCGGTAACCGTCCAGAAACGCGCTCTGGCCGTCGGATTGCGGCATAGACGCTGCGGCCGGCGTCGCTTCGGCGGCGGAAGTGCTCGCGGCTGCGGAATCGGGGTTTGACTCGGCACGCGCGGGCGTCGACGCGCATCCGGCAAGCGCGATCGCCAGACAAACCACCAGCCCACTCACGCCCGCGATGCTTGCCTTCATAACAAACTGGGTAGCGCATGGCCGACGCGGCTTCAATTGCCGACTTGCGCAGGCAGTGCTTGCGAGGTGGGTGCGCGTCTGGCAACAGTCGGTAGCCGACTCTCCAGCGCGACGAATCGCAATGACCGCCGAATCGAAAGTGATCCTCGCCTCCGGCTCTCCGCGCCGGCGCCAACTCTTGAGCGAAGCCGGCATCGAATTCGAGGTCGTCGAGAGCGGTGTGGCCGAGGTCCGCAACGCCTGCGAGGAGGCGCGCGACTATGCACTCAGAATGGCGCGAGAGAAGGCTCGCGCTGTGTCCGCACGGTTGCGCGACGCGATCGCGATTGGCGCCGACACGATAGTTGTCTGCGGCGACGAGGTCCTGGAGAAGCCGCTATCCTCGGACGACGCGCACCGCATGCTGCGAATGCTTTCCGGGCGCACGCACCTGGTGGTGACGGCATTCGCAATCGCGCGCAAAAGTGTGATTGTCGAGAGTGAAGCGGTTGAGAGCCGGGTCACCTTTCGCACCCTGACGGACGGAGAGATCGGTGAATACGTCGCGACCGGAGAACCGCTCGACAAGGCCGGCGCGTATGGAATCCAGGGACTGGGCGGCGGATTTATCGCAAGCGTGGACGGACCGCGTGACAATGTGATGGGCCTGCCGACCGCGCGCGTGGTTGCAGCGCTCGCGAGGGCTGGCGTCGCGCCGCGCCATCCGCGCTGAAAAATGTTGAGCGAAGTTGAAATCACGCGGCGGCTGGAGGCGGTGCTGGCGAGAATTTCGGCGGCAGCGCAGCGCGCGGGGCGCGACCCGGCGACGATTCGCCTGGTGCTCGCGAGCAAGACGCAACCGGCGGCGGCGATTCGCGCCGCGTACATCGCGGGCGCGCGCGACTTTGGCGAGAACTACGTGCAGGAAGCGCTCGCCAAGCGGGCCGAGTTGGCCGACCTCGGCGACATCCGATGGCATCTCATTGGGCATCTGCAGAGCAACAAGGCCAAAGCGGCGGCGCCGGCGTTCGCGATGATTCACAGTCTCGACTCGCTGCGCCTCGCACAGGCGCTCGCGCGGGCGCGTCCGTCGCCGCGGGTGCGCGCGCTGATCGAAGTGAATCTCGGCGGCGAGGCATCGAAGAGCGGCGTCGCGCCGGCGCAGGTCGACGCGCTGCTCGAGGCGATTCGCGACAAGATCGACGTCGCCGGCCTGATGACGATCCCGCCGCCCGCTTCAACGCCGGCACTCGCGCGGCCGTACTTTGTGCGACTGCGTAAGACGCGCGAGCGGCTTGCGGTACGGTCGGGTCTTCGGCTAAGCGAGCTTTCGATGGGCATGACCGACGACTTCGAAGTCGCGATCGAGGAAGGCGCAACGATCGTGCGGGTCGGCCGCGCGATCTTCGGCGAGCGGAAATCATGAAGAAGATCGGTTTCATCGGCGGCGGAAACATGGCCGAGGCACTCGCGCACGGCCTGATCGCCGGCCGCGTGTTCAAGCCAACCGAGATAATCGTTTCCGACGTCGTGCCGGAACGGCGCCGCAAGCTGGCGCGCACGCTCAAGGTCAAAACCACCGCCGATAATGCCGAGGTCGTGCGCGAGGCCGCCGCCGTGGTGCTTGCGGTCAAGCCACAGATGATCGACGCGGTGATGGCCGAGCTTGCGGCAGCGCTCGCGAATCTCGCAAAGGGGCCGCCGGTCAAGAGCAAACTCTTCATCTCGATCGCAGCGGGCGTGACGATCGAGCGTCTCAGCCGCGGCCTGGGCGCGCGCGCGCGCGTGATTCGCGTGATGCCGAATGCGCCCGCGATGGTCGGTCACGGAATGACCGCGCTGGTGCGCGCGCGCACCGCGACGCCGGCGGACGAGCGGTTCGCGCTG
>DASQHV010000360.1:0-15276 GCA_035631915.1 Candidatus Acidiferrales bacterium
ACGCTGGCATAGACCTGCCAAGTTTCGAATTCCTTGCTAAGAAGCTCTCGATCAGATTTGGGGTCAGAAACAATCGCACCGGGCGGCGGAATGAAAGGCTTGATGATTGCACGGACACGCTTGCCCGTTGGATATCCTAGGAAAGAACGCACAGAATTGATCGCCTCGGTCGCCTCGATGCAGTGCTGCATCGCGGTCTCCTCTTCCGGCGACAGCGGGTTCGTCGCCGACGGTTCCGGGTACTTCGCGACCGCCAGGTGTTTCGCCAGATTCGGTTCGTCGATGTATGGGCGAATCACCTGCCAGATCTCTTCCGACACGAACGGCATGAACGGATGCAGCACGCGCAGCATCTTGTCGAACACGCTCACCAGCACCCATCGCGCCGCGGCCTGGCGCGCGCCGCCGGCCTTGAGCGGCTCCTTCGACAGCTCGATGTACCAGTCGCAGAACTCGTGCCAGATGAACTGGTACAGTTTCATCGCGGCGACGTTGAATTCGTACTCGTCGATCGCGCGCGTGACCTCGCGAATCGTCGCGTCCAGCCGCGACAGAATCCAGCGCTCGGCCAGTCCCAGTTTCGCGACTTCGACGGGCGGCGTCGGCTCGGGCGCGCCGTCCAGGTTCATCATCAGAAAGCGCGCCGCGCTCCAGATCTTGTTGGCGAATGCGCGCGAGGCGGCGAATCGGTCGTGCGACAGGATCACGTCGCGGCCTTGCGCCGCCAGTTGCGCGAGCGTAAAGCGCAGCGCGTCGGCGCCGTACTGGTCCATCAAGTCGAGCGGGTCCACGACGTTGCCCTTCGACTTGGTCATCTTCTTGCCGTCCGCGTCGCGCACCAGCGGCGTGATGTACACGTCCTTGAACGGCACCTTGTCCGTGAACTCAAGCCCGAACATCATCATCCGCGCGACCCAGAAAAAGATGATGTCGAAGCCGGTCAACAACAGGCTCGTCGGGTAGTAGCGGCGCAGCTCGGGCGTGTCGTCGGGCCATCCGAGCGTCGAGATCGGCCACAGGCCCGAACTGAACCAGGTGTCGAGCACGTCGTCGTCCTGCACGATGTCGGAGCCGTCGCACTCGGGGCATCGCGCTGGTCGCTCGGCGGCGACGATCAGATGGTCGCAGCGGACGCATCGATACGCCGGTATCCGATGCCCCCACCAGAGTTGGCGCGAGATGCACCAGTCGTGGATGTTCTCCAACCAGTTGAAGAACGTGTTCTCCCAGAACTTCGGATGGAACGTCGTGTCGCCGTCGCGCACCGCCTTGATCGCGCGATCGGCCATCTCGCGCATCCGCATGAACCATTGCTCGGAGAGCATCGGCTCGACGACGGTGTCGCATCGCGAGCAGACGCCGACCTTGTGCGAATGCGGCTCGACTTTTTCGAGCAGTCCCGCGGATTCGAGGTCGCGGACGACTTGCTTGCGCGCTTCCTCGCGCGAAAGTCCGCGATACGCACCTCCGTTGGCGTTCATCCGCGCCGTACCGTCGAGGATCGAAATCTGTTCCAGGCCGTGACGCTGCCCGAGCTCGAAATCGACGGGATCGTGCCCCGGCGTGACCTTCAACGCACCGGTACCGAACTCCTTGTCGATCACATCGTCGGCAACAATCTTGATTTCGCGGCCGGTCAGCGGCAGATGCACCGTCTTGCCGACGTGCTCGCGGTAGCGTTCGTCGCTCGGGTTCACGGCGACCGCGGTGTCGCCGAGCATCGTTTCGGGCCGCGTCGTGGCGATCATGATTGCGCCCGAGCCGTCAACGAACGGATAGCGGATATACCAGAGATTGCCCTGCGCGTCCTTGTGATCGACTTCGAGGTCGGACAGCGCCGTCTCGCAGCGCGGACACCAGTTGATCATCCGCTTGGCGCGATAGATGAGTCCCTTGTTGTAGAGATCGACGAAAACTTTCGTCACCGCGCGCGAGAGTCCCGGATCGAGCGTGAAGCGCTCGCGGCTCCAGTCGCACGACGCGCCGATTCGGCGCAGCTGATTCAGGATGCGGTCGCCGTAAGTCTCGCGCCATTGCCAGACCCGCTCGACAAAGACGTCGCGTCCGAGCTGATGCCGGTTCTTGCCCTCTTTCGCGAGATCCTTTTCGACGGCGTTTTGCGTGGCAATGCCCGCGTGATCGGTGCCCGGCAGCCACAGCGTATTGTAACCCTGCATCCGGCGCGTGCGGACGATGATGTCCTGCAGCGACACGTTGAGCGCGTGACCGAGGTGCAGCTGCCCGGTTACGTTCGGCGGCGGAATTACGATCGAGAACGCCTTGCCCGGGCGCGCGGGATCAGCTGTGAAATAGCCGAGCTCGATCCAGGTCTGGAACCAGCGCTCCTCTGCGGCCTTTGAGTCGAAAGTTTTGGGCAGATTCAATGTCGCCATCCTGGCTGTGCGCGCCGCGATCAAGAGTTCGCAATGGCCGAACCCTCAGTCAGAAAAAGGGCGCCGCGCGCCCTTCGTGCAAATTGTATTGTCCCCGACCATGCCTCTCAAGCGCTGATGCTTGTAAAACCGTGGCGCTTAATAATATCTTGCGCATGCCCCGCATTTGGGGAGAGCCTTACTGCGACTCTGGAGGGGATAATTCCATGTTGGATGCGTTTCGGAAACTGGGGACGGTTGCTGCGTTTGGAACCTTGATGATTGCAGGCGGGCTGTCTGGCTGCAGCTCGATTTCGAGCGACCACGTCGATTGCAACGTCGTCAGGCTGCAGACCGAGTCGGGCCGTTCCGACTCCGAGATCGCGTCGGCGATTAACGCCTCTGTTGACGATGTCGCGAAATGCCATGGCGCGGCAACGTCGGGCAACAAAACCTCGGGCGACGCCGTTCCATCACCGTACTAGGTCGGCGGGCGTGTGCCCGCTCGAAAACTGGTGCGAGAGAGGGGACTTGAACCCCTACGAGCTTGCGCTCACAAGGTCCTGAGCCTTGCGCGTCTGCCATTCCGCCACTCTCGCGCGTTCGCAAGTGTATAGCATTTAGCTGCCCAAGGAATCCGATTCAAGACGGCGGTTCGCATTTCAATTTGGCGACGCGCCGCGCGAGCTGTCCGCGGCCCCCGCTTGAGCGTGCGTCGCCCGTGAAACACAATCTGCGGACGATGAGCGAACGGGTTAACGGCGCGATCGACCTCGCGCCTGCACCGGGTCCGTCGTCGCTCGCGCTTGATTTGAGCGCCGGCGACGGACTGTCGAGCCGCCTCCTGGCCGAGCGCGGATGGCGCGTCGTTTCGACCGAGTTCCACACCCGCAAACCAGGCTGGGTTGCGGTCAACCTGAACGACGACCTGCCGTTTCGATCCGCGCGCTTCGACCTGGTGATGATGCTGGAAGTGATCGAGCATCTCGCCGACATCCCGCACATGTTGAGCGAAATTTCGCGCGTGATGCGTCCCGGTGCGATCGCAATCATCACTACGCCCAATCGCCTGAACGTCGCGTCGCGGATTCACCACCTGCTGAGCGGCTACTACAAGGGCCGCCGCGCTCCCCTGCCCTACCGCTACCGCGTCGAGGACGGACGCAACTGGCATGTGATGGGGCTCAATGACCTGCACTGGATAGCGTGGGGCGCCGGGCTCAGGATGGACTCGCTGGGACGCAGCCGGCGCAAGCTGCGCTCGCGAATCCTGGCGCCGCTGTTCTTTCCGTTCGTCGCGGGATTCTCATGGATGCTCTACGTCCGCGGCGTTCGCGATCGCGCGCAACGCGAAATCAATCGCGACTTGTTCCGCTTCATGACAAGTTCGAGCCTGCTGATGGATGAAAACATCATCATGCGATTTCGCAAAGTCGAAGCGAGCGGCGAACAAGGCTCGCGTTGAAGACTTCGGTCGTCATCGCCACGCATGCGCGGCCCGCCTCGCTCGCAAGGTTGGTCGCAGGACTGAAGCCGCAAATCGAGGCCGGCGATCGCGAGCTGATCATCGCCGAGAACGGCTCGCCGTCGCCGACGCGGCTCCCGGGGCCATCGTGCGTCGCGACGCATCTTCACGATCCCAATCCGGGAAAATGCCGAATCCAGAATCGCGCGATCGCAAAGGCCACCGGCGACGTGCTGGTGTTCCTCGACGACGATCTAAACGTCGCGCCCGGCTACCTAGAAGCCGTCGAGCACTTTTTCAGCGCACATCCCCAGTTCGCGGCGATGAAGGGGCGAATCCTGCCCGCCGCCGATCCCGACCAGGTTGCCGGCCCGATGTCGGTCTATCTCGATCTCCCGATTTCCGACCACGGCGAGCAGGTGGTCGAAGTTCGCGGAGTGCTTGGCGCCAACATGGCGTTTCGCGCCGCCGCCCTTCGACAAGTCGGGCCGTTCGACGAGCGCCTCGGTCCCGGCGCCGCGGGACACGAGGAGGAAACTGAAATGTCGGCGCGTCTTAGGCGCGCAGGACTCCGCATCGGATACGCGCCGGACGCGGTGGTCTATCACGAGGTCGATCCGGCGCGCGCCGACCGCGAACGCTTCATCAGGATCGCGCGCGAGCGCGGACGATGCCGCATGCTGCACGAGAAACACTCCGCCGTTGACGTGATCGCAAAGAATGCGATCGCGATGCTGCGGCTGCGCGTTGCTCAACTGATGGGCGCGGGGCTGCCCCGAATCGCACGCGAGGAACGCAGGCTGGCGATCGCGCGTGGGATGTTCGACGGTTTGGGCGGCTACCGCAACCACTGAATCAACGTGTTCAGTTCATTGCCGTAACGCGTCCAAGTGAATTTTTCGGCGGTCGCGCGCGCCTCTTCTCCGAGGCTCGCCGGCGCGTCGAACAGCGCACCCAGGCGCAGCGCAATTTCGCCCGGGTCGTCGGGATGCTCGACGCGAAAGCCGCGCATCGACGGCGGCAGCAATTCCGCGACGCCGGAGAAGGCGCTCGTCATCACCGGCAGTCCGCTCGCCATCGCTTCCAGCACCGCGTTGCCGAAGGGCTCGAAAAGCGACGGCATGGCGAATGCGTCCGCCGCGTGAAACAGCGCCGCGACGTCGGGCTGCGGCCCCGCGAAGATTACGCGCGCGCCGACATTCAATTCGCGCGCGCGCCGCGCATACGACTCGGTAGCGCGGTCCGCACCGACCACGAGCAGAAACGCGCCGCCGGTGACCAACGGCCAGGCCTCGAGCAGGAACCCCAGCCCTTTGCGCGCGAATCCGTTGCCGACGAAAATCACCACGCGCGCGCTTTGCGGAATCGTGAACTTCTGCCGGATTGCCGCGCGCGCCGAGCCGTCGGCGGCCGGACGATACGCGTCGAGGTCGACGCCGTTGTAGATGGTAACCGCCTTCTCGCGGGGAAGATTGAATTCGCGAACCAGGTCATCGCGCACGAAGTTGGATACCGCGATCGCGCGCTTCAATCCGGGAGCGGTGAAGCCGCGCCGCTCAATCATCATCTGTACGCGATGGTACGGGCTGAATCGCATCGCCATCGCGCCGGCGGCGCCCCGCCACTTTCGGGCCGCACGCAGATAGCTGACGTGGGCGCCACCGCCGGAGCGCATCACGTCCGCGCCGACACATCGCGCAAAGCTGAGCACAAGATCCGTGCCTGCGCGACGCGCCGCCGGCGCCGCCGCGTATGCGTACCTCAGCAGCGCGAGCGCCCGCCCCAGCCGCGGGCCGCCAACCCGGCTCACGCTCCAATCGCCGGTCGCGCCGCGAATCTCGTCAGCAAAGATGCGTACCTCGTGGCCGGCCGCGCGCAGAAACCCGGCCGTGACGATCAAGTCGCGCTCGGTGCCGCCGCCCAGAGGGTCGAAACGGCGGGTCAACAGAGCTATGCGCATCGCCGCCCGCTCCGTGTCCCCGTCGAAAACCGCGCAGCAGCCGACTCCGCGAAAAGATGCACGCGGCGTGGCGAAATGATAAATTGCCGGACGGGTTGTGAGGTGGGGAGATGATCGAAATTCAGTGCACCAGTTGTCACACTCGCTATCGAATTGACGAGCGAGTACTGCCCGACGAGACGCCAACCTTCAAGTGCTCGCGATGCGGGCATGTGTTCAACGCGAGCCCGATTCCCGCGAAATCGCGAAAGCCCGTTGCGCAGTCGCGTGACGCCGACGTTGAGCCGATGCGTGCGCCGCGTCCGTCGCGATCGCGCGCGGCCGCTCTCAAGCCGCCGCTTGAAGATGAAGCCGCCCCCGAGACTCGCGCGTCGGCTCCGGAAGCCGAACAACGGACGACGGAGTCTTCGCAGGAATCGGATGCCGCCGCGAGCGAGCCCGAGATCCACGGCGACACGTCGTTCGAGCGCGCGGTCCCCGCCGATTCGCCGCCTGTGGAATCGGGTCCCGGCGATGCCGCGGAATTGCCCGAGCAGAATCATCCGCTCGATAAATCTTTTGCCGACAGCGAACAACCGGCCGACACCGGCGAGAGTCTCAAGTTCGACTTCCCCGACGACCGCAACCTGCCCGCTGATTCCGAACCCGGACCCGACCTCGAGCACGACGAGAGTGACGATAGCCGCTGGGAGGTCGGCGACACGCCGCCGGAATTCGAGTCCGCGCCTGCTCCCCGCACGCTGACCGTCGCCGACGCTCCGCGTGCACCGCAGCGCCCGGCACCGACGCCTCCGCGTCGCCCCGTCGCCCCGTTCAAATCCGCGCCGCCCCGCTTCGCGGAGCCGCCGGCTCAAGCGAAATCCGCGGGCTTCGAGCTTGGCTATCTCGAGCACGATGACGCGGCGGCGGCCGCGCACGGTAAGACGCACGCGTCGGGAGTTTTCCTTGCGATGTTCTTCGTGGTTGCGCTCGGATTCCTGGGCGCGAGCTTGCTGCTCTGCGACGAGCCGGTGGCCGGCGCGCGTCTGCTGAGGCAGGCGCCGCGAATCGGCAGCTACTTCGCGCGGCCAATCGTTCCCGCGATGCTCGTGGCGCTGCACGACGTCCAGCCCGCCTACCGCGTATTGAAGGGCGATCAGCGCGCGCTGGTGATCACCGGCACCGCGCAAAACGTCGGCACTCGCAAACTGCACCTGGTTCAGATCGCCGTCGACCTGCTCGACGCCGGCGGCCGTTCGCTCACGCACCAGGGCGTTTTCTGCGGCAACGAACTCTCGGCCAAGATGCTGGGCGAGATGACTCCGCGCGAAATCGAATTCTCTCAGGGGCTGAACCCGCAGCGGTCGTTTGCGATGGAGCCGTCGGGCGCGGCGCCGTTTTTGATGGTGTTCATCAATCCTCCCGCCGCGGCGCGCCAATTCAGAATTTCCGTTACGCAAGCGGTCCCAGTCGAGGTCGCCGACAGCGCCGCGCCGCATTCCTAGCGAAGCGCCATTTGCGCGCTGGACTATTCCTTCTCACGCGCGAGCAGTTCGGCGTACTCCTCGTTGTCCATCAAATCGTCCAGGTCGGTCATGTCCGCAATCTTGACCTTGATCAGCCAGCCGTCGCCGTACGGATCTTCGTTGACCGTTTCGGGACTCTCGGGCAGATCTTCGTTGACCTCGATCACGGTGCCGGTGACCGGCGCGTAGATGTCCGAGACCGCCTTGACCGACTCGACCACGCCGAACGGATCGTCCTTGCTGATCTTGTCGCCGACGGCCGGCAATTCGATGTACACGATCTCGCCCAACTGATCCTGCGCGTGATCGGTTATTCCAACGGTCGCAACGGTGTCCTCAGTCGCGACCCATTCGTGCTCTTTCGAATACTTGAGTCCCTGCGGGATCTCCATTGACTCCTCCCGGTATCGCGACACTGACACCTTGCGCGAAAAATGCGGAGCCTGCGCACGCAAGGTCGACCGCGCTCACTTCCATGCTCATCAAGCGCGGTGGATTTCGTCTTGTCAAGTTCCGATTCATCTCCGTCGCGATGTCGATCGGTTGCGCAACTCTTGACTGACAGGGGTCGATAAAGTTAGTGGCGCGCCTGCGGCGATTGCGAGTCCGGCGCGCCACACCGTATCTTCGAACCTGGTGCGAGCGCGGAGGACGAAGCAGCATGAACGTCGGAATCCCCACCGAAATAAAACCTGACGAGCGCCGCGTCGCGCTGACGCCGGCCGGTGCGGCTGCGCTCCGCAGCCACGGACATCGCGTGCTCGTACAGTCGGGCGCCGGTGTCGGCAGCGGATTTTCCGACGCGAGTTATCGCGCCGCCGGAGCGGCGATCCTGAACTCCGCGCGCGACGTGTGGCGCCGCTCCGACATGATGCTCAAGGTCAAGGAACCGCAGCCGCCCGAGTATCCGCTGATGCGCCGCGGAATGATCGTTTTCACCTACCTTCATCTCGCCGCCGACAAGCGCCTCTCGCGCGAATTGATTCGCCGCCGCGTCACCGCAGTCGGCTACGAAACCATCCAGCTCGACGACATGAGCCTGCCGCTGCTCGCGCCGATGAGCGAAGTCGCCGGGCGCCTCGCAATCCAGGCTGGCTCCTGGTGCCTTCAAGCGCGCGCGGGCGGTCGCGGAGTGTTGCTCTCAGGTGCGTCAGGCGTGCGGCCGGGAAAGGTGGTCGTGCTCGGCGGCGGAATCGCCGGCCTCAACGCATGCCGCGTCGGCGCGGGCGTCGGCGCCGAAGTCACGATCATGGACATCAATCCGACGCGCCTGCGTTACCTCGGCGACATGTTCGGCGGACGCGTGACGACCGTGATGTCGAATCGCGCAACCATCGATGAGGAAGTCGTCGACTGCGACCTCGTGGTCGGCACGGTGCTGGTTCCGGGTGCGCGCACGCCGCGCCTGATCAGCGCGAAGATGGTCGCGCGGATGCGGCCGGGTGCGGCAATCGTGGACCTGTCGATCGACCAGGGCGGAGTCTCGGAGACTTCGAAACCGACGACGCACGCACGCCCTACTTTCATCCACAGCGGCGTCGTTCACTACTGCGTGACCAACATGCCCGCGATGGTCCCGCACACATCAACCTACGCGCTGACTAATGCGACACTCAGTTATGCGCTGGAGATTGCGGACCACGGAATCCTGGACGCGGGCAATCTCAATCCCGCGATTCGACATGGCCTGAACATTTTCGACGGGCGCGTCACTCATCCCGCGGTGGCCGACGCCCTCAAGATGAAGCCGCACTCGCCGTGGGATTGACCGCGCCGCCGCGGCGACCGAACCGCTCGTTAAGCCAGGACTTGCCGGCTACTCGCTGGTCTGCATTCCTTCGGGGCCGGTGCCGTAACGTTGCGATCCGGATTTCAGCTCGCCGTACGTACCGGTTTCGAAGCGCTTCACGTTGGCTTGCAGACTGAGATCGCCGTGAAGATCGGCGACCGCCTCCTTGACGCCTTCGAGCGCAATCTCATGCGCCCGCACCCAGCGCCCGGAGCGCTGCACGAAGTTGGCAAGATCGAAAATATTTTCCGACAGCGCGGCCTGCGACTTCGCGAATTTTGCACTCCAAACCACCTGCTTGCTCTTGATGTCCACGAACTTCAGCGCAAACGTGACCGACGCCGGACTGGCCGCCGAGTAATCCATCCCGACGCGTTCCTTGTAGCGCTCGACGGTGCCGTAGATCACGCCGTCCGCGGAGACATCGTGCCCGAGCTTGATTGCGTTCTCGTCCAGATTTTCGGGAGTCGTCGGCGGCATCTTGACCAGCGCCTGATCAACGTCCTGCTGGGTGATCGCCTCCCATCCGCCCGCCACGGCCACCTGGCTGTAGAGCTCGGCGGTAATCGCGTCGGTGGCTCCAGGAGCCAGCGGCTCCGAGCCCTTCGGCACCGACTCGGCCAGCGGCATCACCGCGACCCGGTTTATCGTAAGTGTTTTGATCGACCGCACCGCGTGCGACTTGAGGTTCGACGCGCGCACCGCGTCCGTTACCGACTCGGTGGTGGCGTTGACCGCATCGGCGGCCATGACCGTGCATCCGCTGGTCGCCAGCGCGCACATCAACAACGCAATCGAGCAGGCTGCTCCGACGGATTTCATGAGGTCACCTTGATTGACAGCTCCTTGAGTTGGCGCGCATCCACTTCCGACGGCGCGCCGCTCATCGGATCGACGGCCTTCTGCGTCTTGGGAAACGCTATCACGTCGCGCAACGAATCGGTTCCGCAGAGCATCATGCAAATTCGATCGACGCCGAATGCGATTCCGCCGTGCGGCGGTGCGCCGTAGCGAAGTGCGTCGAGCAGAAAGCCAAAACGGTCGGCCGCTTCCTCGCGCGTGAGGCCCAGCAATTCAAATACTTTTAATTGCAACTCCCGGCTGTGGATACGAATCGAGCCGCCGCCGAGCTCCTGCCCATTCAGCACCATGTCGTACGCGAGTGCGCGTGCGCCCAGCGGCCTCGACTCGAGCAGCTCCAGGTCCTCCGGATTCGGCGCGGTGAACGGATGGTTCACCGACACCATCTTCTTGTCCTCGGCGCTGTAGTCGAACAGCGGAAAGTCCACGATCCACAGGAACTTGAGGTCTTCCGATTTGTCGAGACCGAACTTCGCGCCGAGTTGAAGCCGAATATCGCCGAGCACTGGCCGCACCTTGTCGGGAGGTCCCGCGATCATCAGCAGCGTGTCCGCCGGTTTGAGCTCGGCCGTCGCCGTGGCGCGGCTCTTCTCGGCTTCGCTCACAAATTTTGCGATCGGACCCTGCCATCCATTATCGCCAACCTTTATCCAGGCCAGGCCCATCGCATGGCGCGATTTCACCGACTCCGTCAGCTCGTCGAGTTCGCGCCGGCTGAGCGTGTGGCTTCCGCCCACATTGATTCCGTAAACGGCCTCGCCGCGCGCGAGTATTTCGGCAAACACCTTGAAGGAAGTCCCGGCGAACGCGGCGGTCAGATTCTTGAGCTCGAGGCCGAAGCGCAGATCCGGTTTGTCGGTTCCGAAGCGTTCCATAGCCTCGGCATAGGTCATGCGCGGAAACGGAGGCTTGACGTCGCGGTCGAGCACGCTGCGATACACCGACGCGACCATGCCCTCCGCGATCGATTGCACGTCCTCGGGGCGCGGGCAGGTCATCTCGATATCGATCTGGCTGAACTCGGGCTGTCGATTCGCGCGCAGGTCCTCGTCGCGGAAGCATCGCGCGATTTGGTAGTAGCGATCGAACCCGCCGATCATCAGAATTTGTTTCAGCAACTGCGGCGACTGCGGCAGCGCGTAGAATTTTCCTGGATTCACGCGGCTCGGCACCAGGTAGTCGCGCGCTCCCTCCGGCGTCGATTTGAAAAGTATCGGCGTCTCGACTTCGATAAACCCGTTCAGATCGAGATGGGCGCGGACCGCCTGAAGCGCCCGATGGCGCTGGCGCAAATTGCGCTGCATCGCGGGGCGGCGCAGATCGAGGTAGCGGTACTTGAGCCGTATCTCCTCCGCCGTCGCCTCGCCGTCGGCGATTTGAAACGGCGGCGGCGCCGACGCGTTCAGAATTTCAAAATCGCTCACCAGGATTTCAATCTCGCCGGTCGGCAGTTCCGCGTTGACAGTGCCTTCTGCGCGGCGAACGACCTTGCCGCGCGCGGCGGCATAAAACTCGGAGCGCGCTTCGCCGGCTGCCGCGTGCGCGGCGCTGTTGTGCTCCGGGTTCATCACCAACTGCACGATTCCGTCGCGGTCGCGCAGATCGATGAAAATGAGCCCGCCATGGTCGCGCCGCGTCTGGACCCATCCCCAGAGCGCGACTTCGCGGCCTACGTCGGAAGCGCGGATTGCGCCGCAGTAGTCGGTCCGGGTCCACGGCGGCAGCGGTGTATAGCGATCGCTCTTCGGCATCAAACTTCCCAGGCAAATCTCATCGAACATTATCCGCGCCCGGCGGCGCAGGAAATAGTCAGCTGTTGCGGCCCTCCGCGATCGCGCGCGCCAGGTCGTCGAGCGGCACCTCACGCTGCGAACTCTGCTTGAGGTCGCGCAGTTGAGCGGCGCCGCGCGCCAGTTCGTCGTCGCCGACGATCACGGCGAACCGCGCGCCGATCTTCGCGGCACGTCCGAGCAGCGCCTTCATCTTGCGCTCCGGCGACAGCATCTCGATCGTCAGTCCGGCCGCGCGCAGAGTTCGCGCCACGACTGTTGCTCGGCGCGTGGCCGCCTCACCCAGCGCGATAATGGCGGCGTCCGGCGCGTGCACAGGCGCGCGGCCAGCGGCTTGCAGAGCCAGCGCCATGCGATCGACTCCGATTCCAAAGCCGATACCCGCGACCGCCGAGCCGCCGAGCGCCGCGACCAGTCCGTCGTAGCGCCCGCCCGCGACGACCGTGCTTTGCGCGCCCAGCCCCTCAGCCTTCACTTCGAACGTCGTGCGCGAGTAGTAGTCCAGCCCGCGCACCAGCCGCGGATTGACCCGGTACTCGACGCCGGCGGCCTTGAGCAATTCCTCGACAGTCGCAAAGTGGAGCTTGCACGGCGCACAGAGATAGTCGCGGCTTTGCGGCGCCGACTCCGCGATCTTCACGTCGATCTTGCAGTCAAGCAGCCGCAGTGGATTGCGTTCGATGCGATTGTGGCAATCGTCGCAGAGTGCGCCCCAATGCGCGCGGCCATACTCCAGGACCGCCGCCCGGTACGCGGGCCGGCACTCGGCGTCGCCAAGAGAATTGATCTCGAAGCTCAGTTCCAAGCCCAGGCTGAGACGCAAATCGTCGATCAGAATCAGCAGTTCTGCGTCGCAGGCCGCGTCGGCACGCCCGAAAATCTCCACGCCGAATTGAAAATGCTGCCGGTAGCGTCCCTTCTGCGGCCGCTCCCGCCGGAACATCGGACCGGTGTAGAAGAACCGCTGCTCGGGTTCGCTGCGGTCCAGCCCGGCTTCGATATACGCGCGCGCGACGCCCGCAGTTCCCTCCGGCCGCAGCGCGACGGTGGTGTGCGCTTCGTCGCTGTCCTCGAAAACGTACATCTGCTTTTCCACGATGTCCGACGTCTCGCCGCTGGTGCGCCGGTAGAGATCGCCGCGCTCGAGCATCGGCACGCGAATTTCGTTGATCGAATATCGCTCCATCAGCGCGCGCGCCCGCTCCTCGACCAGGCTCATCGCGCGCGCGTCGGCGCCGATCCAATCCTGAAAGCCTCTGAGCCGCGTCAGTTCCAAAGTTCTTCTCTATCGTTCAAGTTATCGCGGTGCCCCGCGTCAGATCGCGCAGTTTGCGATACCCGACCAGCGCGACGCCCGCATCCGCGAGCACGCCCCGCACTTTGTCCGAGGTGAAGTAGCGGAAGTCAGCCTCGCGCTGCGGCGCGTCGTTGGCGCAATGTTTCAACTCGTCGCGCGCGATCGCGGGATGACACAAAACTTCCGTGACGCCGGGCTTCAGGTTTCGAATCAGGTTGGTCCAGTAGGTTTCTGTTTCTTCGACGCGCGGCGGACCCTGGAATACCAGGTGATCGGTCGTCGCGATTCCGCGCGCGTCCAGCTTGTCCAGGATCGCGCCCATCCCCTCGCTCCGCATCCGGCGCCGCGACGCGAGCCTAATCGGCAGCCGGTATTCGTCCGCGAGCCGCGCGTAGATTTCGTGATAGCGCGCGTTGAGATGCAGCGTGCCCATGTGATTGTCGAGATGGGTCACGTCGATTCCGGCGGCAATCGCCTTTTCGATCTGCGCGCGCAATTCGCGCTCGGCCTCGTCGAGCTTCGCGTGCTCGTAAACCTGCTCGACGCGCTGCCACAGGTATCCGCGCGAGTCGCATAGCGAGGGTACTGCGGCGCGCCCGAGCACCGGGCCCCATTTGTAACGATCCCATTCCGCCGTGAGCGTCAGGTGGACGCCCAGGTCGGCCCCCGGATTGCTGCGCGCGAACTCGGCGGCTTCTTCAAACCACGGGCACGTCACCAGGACCGTCGACGAGGTGAACACCCCGTGCGTTAACCCCCTGATGACGCCCTCGTTTTGGTCGTGGCACATGCCGAAGTCGTCGGCGTTGACGAGCAGCACGCGCGCGTCGGCGCCGTAGCCGAGCAGTTCAGCGGTCGACGCCGCCGCTCGCGAACTTTGCGTGGTTTGCCCCATCTCCTTATGCCACTCGCTGCGCCTGCAAACTTATCGGCCCCATCGGGAAAGAAAAAGGGCCGCCTGTTGGGCGGCCCTCTTTCGAAGTGCCGTTAGGCGTGGATGCCGGATTATACCGTCAGGATATTTATCGTGCAGGCGGAGCCGAGCCCAATGACGTGGGCCTGACCTGCCTTGGCGTTGGGCACTTGGCGATCCTTCGCGCGATCGTCGCCCGTCAGATGCCACACGACTTCGCAGATATTTGCGACGCCCGTCGCACCCAGCGGATGCCCCTTCGAGAGCAAGCCGCCCGACACGTTGACCGGCGCTTTGCCGCCGAGTCCCGGATGGACGCCGCCGCCCTCATCGATAAACTTGCCGGCCTCGCCGTCGCCGCAGAGGCCCAGGTTCTCGTAGTGCACGAGCTCTGCAGTCGCGAAGCAGTCATGCAGTTCAGTCAGCGCGATATCCTTGGGGCCGAGGCCTGCCTTTTCGTAGGCCTGCTTCGACGCGCGACGCGTGAGCGTGCTGACGTCAGGGAACGTCAAGTCGCGATCGGTGTACGGATCCGACGTGAGCACCGACGCCGCAACGCGCGCGCGCTTTCGTCCGCCCGCCAATTGCTTCAGCTTGGCTTCGCTCACCAGGATCGCAGCCGCCGCGCCGTCGCCGGTCGGGCAGCACATATAGAGCGTGTTTGGATAGCCGACCATGCGCGCGTTCATCACGTCTTCGAGCGAGACTTCGTTGCGATACTGCGAGAACGGATTCTTGGTCGCATGCTTGTGCGACTTCACCGAGATTTTCGCGAAGTGCTCCAGCTTGGTGCCGTACTTGCGCATGTGCTCGATTCCCGCCTGGCCGAACACCGCCGGCATCAACCCGGAACCCAGCTTGCCCTCGGTCGAGTATGCGGGGTCGCCACCACCCGCGCCGCCCAGCAGGCCTTGCTTGCCCATCTGCTCGACGCCAACCGCCATCGCGATGTCGTACATTCCCGACGCGACCGACATGTACGCCTCGCGGAACGCCGTCGATCCGGTGGCGCATGCGTTAGACACGTTGATTACGGTAATACCGAACTGGCCGATTTGCTGCAGGATTCGTTGCCCGACCATCGCGTTGGACTGGTAGAGATTTCCGCAGGCGAACATCTCGACGTCCTTGATTCCGATGCCCGCGTCCTTGAGGGCGATCAGTGCGGCCTCACCGCCGAGTTCCGGCACGGTCTTCTCGGGATAGCGGCCGAATTTGATCATCCCGGTACCGAGGACATAAACGTTTCCCATCTTGATTCCTCCTGGCGGCCCGGCGCTATGCCCGGGTCCGTTGCAGTCTTGGTTCGCTGGGCGGCTCGATC
>DASQHV010000361.1:0-6693 GCA_035631915.1 Candidatus Acidiferrales bacterium
ACATCGCGATGCAGCGATTTATCGAGCGCAAATTTCCGCATCCGCACGAGCACGTCAGCTACGCGGGCGCCGGTCATTTCATCCGCTTTCCGTATACGCCGGTTATCAGCGAGATCTTCCATCCCGTGGTGAAGACTCCGATGGCGCTGGGTGGCACGCCCGAGGCCAATCACGTAGCCAACCTCGATTCGTGGCGCCGCTGCCTCCAGTTTCTCGCGACCCATCTGCAACAGTGAGTCGAACTGTTTGCCGGCAAAAGGTCTCGCGCGAGTGTTGATAGCGGTGGCCTTCGCGGGTTGCGGATTGAGCCTATCAGTCCACGCGATCACTCTGCTCGGTTTCCACTCCAAGGCTCTCCTGGATCTCCAACTCGGACTCTTTCTCGGTGTGTTTCCTGTATTTCTAGCGGCCGTACTCGCGCAGCAGCGCCTCCTTTCGGAATTTTCCCAGCTTGATCGCTTCAAGTTGGGCAACAAGATGTGGCGGGTCATCGTGGCAAGGACGCCGAAATGGCTCCGAACGTTATCGTACGTGCTTATGGGATACGCTTTGGCGTTGTTCGCCGTTTTCGCGTACCTGAACTTTCGCAACGAATCGGCGAGCGAACTGGATGAAATCCGGTTGATGAGCGCGTACTCAGCCGCATTCTATACCGCTGCCGCGATGGTCCTTGTGTCTTATGTCGAGAGCGAACATCCGCTCGGTCGCGACGAGATTCGATAGGTTGGCCGTTGCGGCCGCATCTTTCAAACAGCAAGCGCGAAACCCAGTTTGGGTTTCGCTATCATGCGTTTCCGTCCTTCGTGCCGCCGTCCCTCTGCGCGCTTTTGCGATGACTTTCCGCTAGCATTGCCGCCAATAGCCTAATGCCCGACCTGACCGCCCCCAACTCTCCCACAATCGGATACCTGCTCGCGCTGGCTATCGGCTTTATCGTCGGCCGCACGCGTGAACCCGGCGCCGACGATCCGCCGCGCCCCGGAATCCGCGACTTCCTGATCGTCGCGATCGTCGGCGCGAGCGCCGCACATCTCGCAGTCGTCCCGTTAAGCGTGACGGCGTTTGCGGCCGTCGCGGCGGTGCTGACTGTAATGCGATTGGAACACTCCGAACGCGCTGGAATCACCACCGAGCTCGCGGCGCTTGCGACTTTCATCCTCGCGTACATGTGCATCACGCCGATGCGCCCCGTCGCGGCGGGCCTCGCGATCGTTCTGGCCTCGGTGCTGGCGCGCAAGGACGCGATTCGGCGGCTGGTGCGCGAGGAAATTTCCGACGAGGAATACATCGACACGCTGAGCTTCCTCGGCCTGATCTTCATCATCTATCCGCTGTTACCGGCGGGCAGCTTCGGTCCGTTCGGATTCTTCGACCCGCGCCGGATCTGGCTGTTCGTAATCCTGGTCTCAGGCGTGTCGTACGTCGGCTACTTTCTCACCAAGTTCGTTGGCGGCCAGCGCGGCGCGATCCTGACCGCGATGGTCGGCGCGCTCACTTCGACCACCGCCTACACCGCCGGCATCTCGCGGGCCGTGGCTGAGGCGCCGGAGACTGCGGTCTCTGCATCGCGCAGCGCGATCATCGGCAACTCGATCCTGTTCCCGCGGATGATCGTGATCGTCGCCGCGGTCTCTCCTGCGCTTGCAATTGCGGGCGTGCGGGCCTTCGCCGCGATGACCGTCGCCGGCTTCGCGGCCGCGCTTGTTCTGTGTCGCGCGCCGGCGCCAGAAGCCGGTGGCGTCGCGCCCGCAACATTTCGCAACCCGTTCTCGCTTCGTCCCGCACTCCAGTTCGGCGTCGTATTCACCGGCGTGCTGTTCTTCACTCGCGCGGCGCACGAATATCTTGGCCTTGGCGGCCAGATGATTGTGAGCGCGATCAGCGGATTGGTCGACGTCGACGCGATCTCGCTGACGCTGGCGGGCTTCGTGCACGCAGGCACCAGCCCCGCTCGCGACGCGGTCATCGGGATGACGCTGGCGGCGGGCGTCAACGCGATTTTCAAGTCGGCGATTGCACAGTCGAGCCGTCAGCCGGCGTTCTACCTGCGCCTGATGGCGGGCTTCGTGCTCATGTTCGCCGCCGGAGCCGCCGCGATCGTGTTCATCGACCCCGCGGCTTTCGACCCTCTTATTACCAACTTGTTATCGAAGTAGCTATTTAACTGAGTATATATATTCAAGCTGACTGACTAATTGGGAGGGGACGTGACGATGAGTGAAATCAAGTCATTCAACATCTTCCAGACAGCGCGGGTAATCGCCGTGATTTACGCGATCTTAGCTTCGATCGCGGCGCTCTTCGTCGCGCTGGCATTGATTCTGCACGGTCATCCGGGACGCGCGATACTCGCCATTCTCCTGATGCCGGTGCTGTACGGCGCGGGCAGTTTCATCGGCGTAGCGATCTTCTGCTGGATTTACAATGAAGTCGCGAGCCGGCTCGGCGGCGTCGCATTCGAACTCGCCCCACGCAGCCAGATTTGAGCCGCACAGCGTCTTTGCGCCCAAAGTTTTACCGGCCGCCGCGGCCGCATCTTCTATATTAGGTGCAGGGGCTGGCCCCTGCCGGGAGTGCGGGGCACGCGCCCCGCGTACGATTCCTGCGCCCTACTCCTCGTCGTCGCGGAGTTTGGCCAGCACCGACAAGTCCTCGAGCGTCGTCGTATCGCCGATCGTCTGGTCGCCTGCCGCTATCTGCCGCAGCAGCCGCCGCATGATCTTGCCGCTGCGAGTCTTCGGCAGCGCCTCGGTGAAACGGATGTCGTCGGGACGCGCCAGCGCGCCGATTTCCTTGACCACGTGCGCCCGCAATTCGTCCTTCAGCTTGTCGTCGCCGTGGCGCCCGCCCTCCAGCGTGACGAACGCGACCACCGCCTGCCCCTTCATGTCGTCGGGACGCCCGACGCAGGCCGCCTCCGCGACGGTGATATGCGAGACCAGCGCGCTCTCGATTTCCATCGTGCCCAGGCGATGGCCAGACACGTTGATCACGTCGTCGACGCGTCCCATGATCCAGAAGTAGCCGTCGGCGTCGCGGCGTGCGCCGTCGCCGGTGAAGTACACGCCGTCGATCTGCACGAAGTACTGGCTCTTGTAGCGCTCCGGGTCGCGATAGATCGTTCGCAGCATCCCCGGCCAGGGGCGCCTCACGATCAGCAGACCACCCTGGTTGGCGCCGACGCTGACTCCGTCACGTGAAACGACGTCTGCGGCGATTCCCGGCAGCGGACGCGTCGCCGAGCCCGGCTTGGTGGAAATCGCGCCGGGCATCGGGCTGATCATTATTCCGCCGGTTTCGGTCTGCCACCAGGTGTCGACGATCGGACAGCGCTCGCCGCCGATGTTCTTGCGGTACCAGATCCAAGCTTCGGGATTGATCGGTTCGCCGACCGTCCCGAGCAGCCGCAAGCTGGAGAGGTCGTGCTTCTTCACCCACGCATCGCCCCACTTGATAAAGGTGCGAATCGCCGTGGGCGCGGTGTAGAAGATGCTGACCTTGTACTTCTCGATTATCCGCCAGAAGCGATCGTTCTCGGGAAAATTCGGCGCCCCTTCGTACATCACGACCGTCGCGCCCGCGGCCAGCGGCCCGTAAACGGTGTAGCTGTGCCCCGTCACCCAGCCGATGTCCGCGGTGCACCAGTAGATGTCGTCCTCCTTGAGGTCGAACACCCACTTCATCGTCATCAGCGTGTGCGTCAGATACCCCCCGGTAGTATGCACGACGCCTTTGGGCTTGCCGGTGGTGCCCGAGGTGTAGAGCGTGTACAGCGGATGCTCGGAGTCGAGCTGCGCGGCCTCACACTTGTTGCTCTGCACTGCAACCAGCTCGTCCCACCAGACGTCGCGCCCCTTGCGCATCTCGACCTTGTTGCCCACCCGCTTAAGCACCACCACCTTGCGGATCGACGGGCACTTCTTCAGCGCGTCGTCGACGTTCTGCTTGAGCTCGACCACCTGCCCGCGCCGCCATCCGCCGTCCGCCGTGATGCAGACCTTGGCCTCGGCATCGTTGATTCGATCGGCCAGCGCCTCCGCCGAGAAACCGCCGAACACGACCGAGTGAATCGCGCCGATTCGCGCGCACGCCAGCATCGCGATCGCCGCCTCCGGCACCAGCGGCATGTAGATCGCAACGCGGTCGCCATCCTTGACGCCCAGGCTCTTGAGCGCATTGGCGCAGCGCGCGACTTCGTCGGCCAGCATCTGGTATGTCAGCACGCGCGAGTCGCCCGGCTCGCCTTCCCAAATCAGCGCGGCTTTGTTGCGGCGCGGACCTTCCAGATGGCGATCGAGACAGTTGTACGCGGCGTTGATCGTGCCGCCGAGGAACCACTTCGCGAACGGAAAGTTCCACTCCAGGGTTTTGCCGAACGGCTTGAACCAATGCAGGTTGCGCGCGCATTCGGCCCAGAATGTTTCCGGATCGTCGGCCGCGCGCCGGTACAGCGCCTCGTACTCGGCCGTGCTCTTCACCCATGCGCGCGCGCTGAACTCCGCGGACGGCGGAAATTTGCGCGCTTCGTTCAGCGTCGATTCGATATTGGTCGCTTCGTTGGACGCCATCGCAAGAACACTCCGGCAGGCTAATCTGTTGATTACACGCGACCGCGAGCTTCGCGCGTTTTCAAGCTCAGGTACAGAGTTGCCGCGTCACCGTTCTCGCGCCGATTCGAATGTATCTCGCGCAACCGCTCCAGGAGCTCGTTCTCGATGCTCGCCGAATGCTCCGCCGCCAACTCCACCGCGCGCGCAGCCCACCTGAGCACCACCCGCCCCTCCAGGCCGCCGAAGTCGTCGAAGAACCACGCGCAACTGGTCAGCGCCGCCTGACCCGCGCGCACCATTTCGAACATCCTGAGCAGCGTCTCGCGATAGCCGGCGTCGCCGACCTTGTAGCGGCGGAAAAATTCGTCGTGCACCGCGGGATTCGGATCGATCAGCAGCCGGATTCCGTCGCGCAGCGCCGCGTGATGCTCCTTCACGAGCGCCGGCGCAAAGCGATCGTAGGTCGCCTCGGCGTGATTCTTCACGAAGTCCATCGCCGCGCGAAACGGCCCGCGCCACTCCTGCGACGTGCTCGCATCGTGACGGCATCCGCAGTTCGAGCGCCATCGCTCGACGCCGTGCGGACAGCTCCACGAGGTCGCGGACGCCGTCTCTATCGTGAACGTCCCCGATGCCGGATGCGTCGCCAGGTAGTCTGCGCAGTTGGTCAGCACCACGTCGTCGCGGCGCTCGAGCAGGATCAGCGCACGCGCGAGTTCCGCGGCGCCGTGTTTGTGATGATGCCCAAACGTCTCGCCGTCCGTCGCGAGCATCAGCGCGCCGCCCTCGTCGAGCTTGAGCGCGGTCGCCGCAATCCATTCGGCAAGCCGCGCGCCGTCGGCCAGGCCGTCGCCGAAGGATACCGTCGCGGACAGTTCACGGTCGTATCTGAAAATTGCTAGCTCCAGTTCGCCCGCGCTCCACTTGAACGGCCCAGCGGCGCGTGAGTCGGCGCCCGGCCCGCGCCATCTTCCCTGGCCCGGCCCCAGGATGACGAACTTGATTCCCGCGCCGGCGACCGACGCCAGCGTGTCGTCGTCGGCCGCGCACTCGGGCAGCCACATCCCGATCGGCTTGCGGCCGAAGCGTAGGATGAAATCCTCGACGCCCCACGCGATCTGCAGTTCGCGGTCGCGCGTCGGGAGCAGCGGCAATATCGAATGACTGTACGGCTGCGCGATTGCGTTGCCGCGACCGCTGTGACGCTCGGCGGAAAGCGCGTCGCCGCGGGTCATCGCGCGATACGCCGGCTTGCCGTGCGTCTGCAGCCAGCCTGCCAACGTCGGCCCAAAGTCGAAATTCAGCGCCTCGTAGTTGTTGCGGACGTGAACCACCGCCCCTTCCATCGCATGCGCATGCGCGTTGGCGGTGTAGCATTCCGACAGGATGCGCTCGTTCCAGTTCTGAAACGGCGCGGCCCCGTGCTCGGGACTGATGAGTCCGGTCCACGGACTCTCGCGCGGCGGCTGATAGAAATGCCCGTGGATAATTACGTAGCGAGGTTCACCCATTGAGAACTATGTTGCGCCTCCGGGACGGACTGCGATAGCCGTCGTGCAGCCCAACCTTGAAAAAGCAAAACTTATCCGTCCTCTTTGCCGCATTCTGCCGTGCTTATCAAGCAAGGCCCGCAAATTTCGCGCTAACTATCCACAATAGCTGAACAATTCCATCCACAGGGGATCGGGGAAGATTCCTGGGGATCGACGAGACGGACTGGCGCCATATCCGCGGCGTCAGTGACAAGAGTCGGCAGCTTCGCGACGGAATTTCGAGAGGGGACCTTCTGCCCTATGCGCAAGCGGCGCGAAAGCTTCCCCTGATCGCCGGCTCACCCTTCTGGTTGAGCACGGTCAACTCACCTTCGATCTGCTTCTCGCCGTTCTTCTCGACCTTGTTCGTCACCTTGCCCGTACACGTCACCGTGTCCCCGGGCCATACGCGCGTAGCGAACCGCACCTGGAAGCGGCGCACATTCCCGATTCCCACGTAGTCGGTCAGCGCCTTCGAGAGCAGGCCGGCCGTGTACATCCCCTGGGCGAAGACGGTCGGGATGCCGGCTGCCTCTACGAAGGTCTGATCGTAGTGCAGCGGCACGAAGTCGCCCGACGCGCCCGCATAGCGCACGAAGTCCGGCCGCGTC
>DASQHV010000362.1:0-11175 GCA_035631915.1 Candidatus Acidiferrales bacterium
TCAGCGCCCACTTCGACCGACGCGACACCCTCGACTTTCTGCGCGACGCCGATCACCAGTTCGTCCCACGGCGGAACCAGTCCCGGCCCGCTCACGCGCACCGCTCCCGACGCGCAATTGACCGCAACTTGTGCGTCGCGAATTTTCGGATGCGCGATCAGGGCCGCGTGAACTTCAGCCGCGATCGCCGCGTCGAGCAGTGCGCGCTTGCCCGATGGATCCTGACGGCTGTCGGATTCGATGCGCGATGCGATCGCAGCCAACATCGTCGCGAGCGCGGGCAGCGGGCGCCGGCCGGTATTCACCACCACGTCGTACTGGACCGGATCGTCGATATCCATGCCGGACAGGGTGAGGGTCCGCGCCTTCAGCTCGGCATCGAATTCGCGCACCCGCTTGTCGGCCGCGGCGGGCTGTATCTTTTCATCTTCGACGACCTGATTTACCCGCACGGCCAGCGGCGCGACGACCCGGACTCTTAGTCCGCTGCATTTTTCCGGCAGAAAATACGCCGAGCCGCGTCCCGCGACGACCAGCCCGTCAAGTGCAGCTTCGTGAAGTAGGACCGCACGGTAGTATGCGGCGAAGCGATCGCCGTCGGCCTTGCCGCGCTCCCAGAAGTGCGGCGTGTGCGTGTCGAACCATTTCATCTGTTCGGCGCTGACGTTGAAACGCGTCGCGGTCGCGGCAATCAACTGGTCGCCGGTAAAAAACCGGTAGCCCAGCTCGCGCGCGGTCGCCTCACCCAGCGCTATGCCGCGGCTGCCTATCTGCTGACTGATCGCGATTACCGCCATCTGATACTCCCGGTCCCGACGCCAATATAGGTTCAAGATCGCGAAACGGCAAACCTGCTGCGATGGAATCCCACGCATGGCGCGGCTAGGATTTTCGCGCGTCATGTATGGCTGACTTTTGATCTTGAGGAGCAGATGAGAAAGCTTGCGAAACGCAGACGAGGCCCAGCGCGTGGCAGCAACGCAGACGGCCGCGACTTGAGCCGCGAACTCGCGCTGGCAAAAAAAGCCGCGCGCGCGGCCGGCGAAATCCTGCGCCGCCATTGGCACCGTGGCGGTTACGAAATCGGCTCGAAGGGCCGCGACAATCCGGTCACGCAAGCCGACCTGGAAGCCGACCGCGCGATCAAAAGGCTGCTGCGCGATCCGTTCCCCGATTACGGTTGGCTGTCCGAGGAGACGGTGGACAACGACGCGCGGCTCAAATGCCGACGCGTGTGGATTGTCGATCCGCTCGACGGGACCAAGGAGTTCATCAACGGCATTCCCGAATTTTCGGTGGCGATCGCGCTGATCGAAAACGGCGCGCCGATTCTCGGCGTCACTTACAATCCGATCAAGCGCGAGATGTATTGGGCGGCGCGCGGGATGGGCTGCCATCTGAACACGAAAAAAGTCCGCGTGACGAAAACGCGGACGCTTAAGCGCGCTACCGTGCTCGCCAGCCGCAGCGAAACCGCGCGCGGCGAATGGCAGGTCTTCGACGGCACGATGCGGGTGAGTCCAACCGGCAGCGTCGCGTACAAGCTCGCGATGGTCGCGGGCGGGAAGGGCGACGCGACGTTTACGCGCTCGCCCAAGAGCGAGTGGGACATCGCGTCCGGGGCGGCGCTGGTCGCCGAGGCCGGCGGCACGATCACGGACATCGGCGGACGCCCGCTGCGCTTCAATCAACGCGACGTGAAGCTCAAAGGACTCGTCGCCGACAACAAGATTCTTCACGCGGCGCTGATGAAGGTGGCGCCGAAGCCGAAAGGGATGAAGTAAGCGCACCGACGGAAAAGAAGGATCGGAGGCCCGAAACCTCACGCAGGTTTCGGACTTCCCGTCAGTAAAGATGCGGCCGCAACGGCGTGTTAGACTCGAGGCGCGAAGACACGAAGTGGTGGCTACGGCGCGGTGCGAGCGGCTGAAGCCGCCTCACCCCCCGCCGCCGGCTTGATTTCGTAACGCGCGCGGCCGGGGCCGGTCTCCGGCAATAGATACATCGTGACGATCGGCAAGAACTGGAACGCCAGAAATCCGAGCATCACCGCTTTGAGCCCGGTATACGCGGCTATCGCGCCACCCAGGAACGGCGCTACGAATGCGCCCGCGTATCCCACCGACCAAACGAACGCCAGGCCGGTGCCCATCTTCGCCGGCGTCATCCCCGGCAGCTCCATCAGCATTGTGATGATTGCGGCGAGCGATCCGGCGGAGCCGACGCCGACCAGCACCAGCGATACGCGCATCCAGGCCGGATCGGTCATCGTGACCGCGCCCGCGCATCCGACGAGCGTCAGAATCGCGACCGGCCACATGAACGGCTTGCGCAGCCCGGTGATTCCGGTGCCGATACCGCCGCCGGCCGACGCGAAGATTCCCGTCAGCGGCAGCACCGCGGTCATCGACGACGCCTCCGTCAGTCCCATTCCGCGCACGCTGTGAAAATATTCCGGCAAAAAAGCGGTGTAGAGCTGGAACACCCACATCCCGCCGAACAGCCCGCCGCCGATCAGCAGGACGTCGCGCATCTTGATCACTTCGCCCAAGTTGGAGCCGGGAACTGGCGCGCCTTCGACCGGCTCTACCGCGGCAATCACGTGACGCTCGCGTCCGAATATCGTCCACAGCATCGCAACGACCGCGACCGCGAGGCCGTAAGCGAATACGACGCGCTGCCACGACGAGCCGAGCCTCAGGAACAGCGGCGCGGTCAGCGAAAACACTACCGTCAACCCGATGTACGAGCAGAGCGCGTTGACCATGTTGATGTAGGGCCACTCACCTTCGCCGAACCACTGCATCGTCAGCGTCCCCGGCGGCGCGATCATGGTGCCGAAGCCGATACCTTCGACCACGCGGCAGGCGAGGAGCGTGCCGATCGTCGTGCAGTAGCCGCTAAGGATTTGGCCGATCGCCAGCAGCCAAATACCGACCAGCAAAGCGCGCAGCGCACCCAGCCGTTCGGAGACGATCGCGCCGAGCATCGAAAAGATCGAAATGCACAGCGCGATGATCGAAATGATCAAGCCGGCGTTGCCGAGCGAGATGTGCAGCGAGCGGATGATGGCGGGCAGAATCGGCGCCGGCGCAAGCCAGGTTATCGCCTGGCTCAGCAGCGCAAGGAAAATCAGGACCTCGATCACCCATCGATACGGCGAGAGTGTGCTTTGCTCCATCACGCGGCTCCTTCGAAGTCCTACACCGTATAGCGCGGCGCGGCGCGGAATTGCCACCGTCAAAGTTTCTGTTCGCCGCTGGCCCAGCGCAGATAGAAGAAAATGCCGGCGCCGTACACCGCGGCGATCAGATAAAAGACTGCGCTGAAGGATTTCGTCTCCTGCACGATCAGGCCTGCCGCCGCGACGCCGATGATCCCCGGAATCGTCGCGATGGTGTTAGAGATGCCCATCAGGATTCCGGCGTACGTCGGCGCGACGTCCAGATGGTTCACACCGAAGGCCGACGAGCTGATGCCGTTGGCGCAAGCCGAGACCGTTATCAACGCAACCGCCGCGCCCGGCGAGGCCGCGAACGGCACCATCAGCAGCGGCAGCGCGCCAACTGTAAATCCCGCGGCCTGCATCGACTTGCGCACCGTGCCGACGGCAATCCCGCGCGCGATCAGCGAATCCGCCAGCCACCCGGAAAAGCTGATGGTGAAGAATGTCGCGATCCACGGAATGATCGAGTAGCGGCCCACCTGCTCGAGCGGAACGGCGAAGGTGTGATGCAGATATGTGGGCAGCCACAGCAGCAGGATGTTGTAGCCGAAGTTGCTGCAGAAGTGCGCGACGACGATCGCCCACACCGCCCGCTCGCGCGCGATCGCCGCCCACGGCACCCGGAGCGCGCGCGGCGCCGCGGTGCGCGACGAAACGATCAGCTCCAGTTCAGCGGCGTCGATGCGCCTCGAGTTCTCGGGCCGGTCCGCCGCGATCGTCATCCATGCCGCGACCCACACGGCGCCGAGCGCGCCCGAAATGTAGAACAGCGCGGGCCAGCCGAGCGCCTTGATAATGAGCGGACTCGCACTCAGCGCGGCGACCGTGCCCACGTACATGCCGCTGTAGTTCGTCGAGAGCACTCGCGCGCGCTCGGACGGCAGCGTCCAGCGGGCAGTGAGGCTGTGGATCGACGGGAAGTTCACGCCCTCGCCAAGTCCCAGCAGCACGCGCGCGGCCAGCAGCACGGTAAACGACGCGGCGGCGGCCGGCGGCACGATCAACGTCGCGAGCGACCACACGGCGACGCCGACCGCCAGCACGCGATAGCCGCCGAACCGATCCGCCATCCATCCGCCGACCAGTTGCGTCCAGATGTAACCCCAGAAGACCGCCGACAACACCACGCCCTGCGCAGCCGAGTCGTAGCCGAACTGCCGCGCGAGCGGGATTATCGCAACCGAGATGCTGATGCGGTCGATGTAGCAGAGCGCGGTGCCGAGAAAGAACAGCGCGACGACCTTGTAACGCTGCGGATATCGCGGCTGACGCGGCGCGGCGGTCCGCGCGATGGCTGGCTCACCCATGATGCACGAAAGCATTAGCCGCGCGACGTGCCGATAACCAGAGCGCGGGCGCCGCGCAAAAAAAAGCACGGAACGTTTCGGTCCCGTGCCTTCAAAAATCAGACGGTATCTTCTGTGCGCCAGCTACCTGCCGACCGCGTGCCTTACCGTATTCAGGATGTAGATGAAGTCCCGCGCAGAACGCACGTCGCCGAGCAACGCCACGCGCGACAACATCTCCATCTCGTCACCGGTGATGTTGTGGACGCGGCGCATCTGCTCGTTCTTCTTGAAATCCTCCCAAGCGGACTCCGGCGTGGACTCAGCCTCGTCGTTGAGCAACGCGTGCGCGCGCGGATTGGCAAGGAAAAAAAGCTCGCGGCGATCCAGCCCCAGCACTTCGGCGAGGCGGGTGAGAATCTTGTCCGACGGATGCCGCTTGCCCGATTCGAGATGGCCGACGTAGGGGGTCGAAGTCTTGATTCGGTGCGCGACCTCTTCCTGGGTCAGATCGAGCTGCCGGCGGCGTTCACGAATGATCTGACCAAAGCTGCGTTCCTTGGAGCGTGCCATTTTGTGCGATTCCCCTTGTTTGATAGTCGTTTTTACGGGGAGAAGTAATCCCCGAATCAACTTGGTGCAAAATCCTGACTTACAGTTAGTACCATCAAAACAACACAAAGGCAAAGGTAGAGCGGGTGGGGTTAAGCGGAAGCACTCAATCGCGTCAAACCGCACGGTGACTGCGATGCTACAAATAGCCTAGAATTCAAGCCTTTACGGAGACTTATTTTAGAAAGACTAATGCAATCAACAAACAGAATTCATGACTTGATTTGAGGATCGGGTCAGTTTCCATAGGGATTTTTACCGTGATTCAAATAAATCGAGAAATCCGCGACGCCGTCCAGCCGCCGCGCCGGGCTCTTGAACGTGGTGGCCGCGTCACGCTGGATGCTTCCGATGGATACAGTATCTCTGCCCAAGGCGTGGCCATTCGCGTCGAAATAGCGGACCTCGATCTCCACGGGACCGCTCGCCTCGCCAGTGTTGCGCACCTCACCCTCCACGGAGACCTGGTCGCCGTTGCGAATCAGCCGCGTGCCCGTGACCTTGACCGGCTCGACCGTCGCCAATCCGTAGAGCACGTATGCGGCGAAACAGATACTCGCGAGCAGGATGAGTAGCGCGCCCCTGCGCATCGCGGCGCCTAATACGATCGGGGCAAGCCGAGCACGTGTTCCGAGATCGAGTTCAGCACCATCTCCTGCGACACCGGCGCGATCTTCAGCAGACGGCATTCGCGGAAGTAGCGCTCGACGTCGTACTCGCGGACGTAGCCGTAGCCGCCGAGCGTTTGCACCGCGCGATCGCACGCCTCGAAGGCGGCGTCGGCGGCGCGCAGTTTCGCGGCGTTGGCCTCCGCTCCACAGGGCTTGCGGTTATCGAACAGCCACGCCGCCTTCAGCATCATCAGGTCGGCGGCCTCGAGCTTGGAGTAGGAATCGGCCAGCGGATGCGCGATCGCCTGGTTCTGTCCGATCGGACGCCCGAACACGACGCGTTCCTTGGCGTAGCGCACGGCCTTGGCGACGGCAGCGCGGCCGATTCCAATCGCTTCCGCCGCGACCAGGATGCGTTCGGGATTGAGGCCGTCGAGCAGGCAGTGAAAGCCGCGACCCTCGCCGCCGATCAGATCGGACGCCGACACTTTCAGATTGTCGATGAATAGCAAGTTGGTATCGACCGCGGCGCGCCCGAGCTTGTGCAGCTCGCGAATCTCGACGGTTGACGGCTCCAGGTCCGCGAAGAACAGCGTCATGCCGTCGGTCTTTTTCTTCACCTGCTCGAACGGCGTTGTCCGCGTCAGCAGCAACATCTTGGCCGCCTCGCGCGCCTTGGTGGTGAAGACCTTGCGCCCGTTGACGACATAGTTGTCGCCGTCGCGCCGCGCGGCGGTCTTGATGTGCGTGATGTCGTTGCCGGCGTCGGGCTCGGTCACGGCGAACGCCACGTGCATCTCACCGCTGACGACCTTGGGCAGGTAGCGGCGCTTCTGTTCCTCGCTGCCGTGAAACACCAGCGGGCTGACGCCGAAGATCGACAGATGCACCGAGCTCGCGGCGGCCATCGCGCCGCCCGACGCCGCGATCTCGCGCATCACGAGCGCCGCCTCAGTGATGCCGAGGCCGCTGCCGCCGTAAGGCTCGGGGATCGCGACGCCCAGGTAGCCGGCCTTGGCGACGGCGTTGAAGAACTCGTGCGGAAATTCGGCCCGGCTGTCGCGCTCGCGCCAGTACTCGTCGGGGAATCCTTCGCACAGCGTGCGAACCTGCCGGACGATCTCTTCGTGCGCGGAACTCAGTTCAAAATCCATCTTCGCTCCAATTGCAAATTGCAGTGGGTCTCGGCCAGCGCGGAGTCGAAACGTTCGCAGCAAATGCGTATCCGACGCCGCATGTGATTAACGAAACGGCAGATGCTTTTCATACGGGCGTCACCCCGGCCCAAAAGCGCGCGAACGGTTCGCATTGATGCTCAGAAATGTTCCGCGCGATCCAACTATTACCCCGGTATGAATCTTGAAACCAAGCGAAACGGTTCATCACCGCAGCCCGCTACGTGTGGGCGCAGGACGTCGCGGCCGTAAGCCGCGCATCTGGGAGGAGGAGAGAGTGAACAGAATGACAACGGCCCGGGGCGCGACCCGGCTGCGCATCATCGCCGGTGTCGCAGTGCTCTCGATGCTGTGCAGCGCCAGCGCCGGGGCAGAGACCACCAAAAAGCACAAGAAGGCGGCGCCGGCCGCGCCCACGGTCGTCGCCAGCGCCAGCGAGCAGAAACGGCTCGACGCGCTGGCCGGCCAGATGACCAACCTGCAAAAGCAGAGCGACGACACCACCAGCGAGGTGAAAAAGATCGAACAAGCGATCACCGTCGCACCACCGGCGCAAGCCGACGCCAAGCCGGTGACAGTCGGCGAGCACGTCGGGTTGCTGGAGAAGGACTTCGGCCAGTTGAAGACCGACCTCGCGACCAACCTGGGGGTCAGCATCCATGGCCTTGTCGACGCGGGCTACGAGCATAACTTCAACCAGCCCAACGGCAACGTCAACGTGACGCGCGCCTGGGACGAGGACGGCTTTCAGCTCACGCAGGGCAATCTGCATATCGAGAAGGACGGCACCGTGGGCTTCGTGTTCGACCTCAACGTGGGGCAGGTCGCCAACTCGATCTCGTCGGTCACGCACTACTCGAACGTCGCGGCGGTCGGCGGGCAGTGGATCGATCCGACGCAGTACTACCTGACCTATACGATCCCGCTGGGGGCGGGGATCAGCATGTCGGCGGGCCGCTTCGTGACGTTGCTCGGCGCGGAGATCATACCGACCTGGCAGAACCAGAACTACAACGAGACACGCGGCCTGCTGTTTAACCTGGGCGAACCGCTGACCCATACCGGGGTGCGCGGCAGCTACACGTTCAACGACTACGTGTCGTTCACCGGCGGGCTCAACAACGGCTGGGACGACCCGGCGGCATTCAACAACGGCGGTCCGAACTACGAAGGCGAGCTGACGCTCAACAACAAGGAAAAGACCATCAGCCTCGTCGTCAACGGCATCTGGGGGCCGAACCTGCTGGGCAAGTCGGACTCAAACCTGGGTGCGATCGATCCGATCGTGACCTGGAAGCCGTGGTTCGCGCCCAAGATGACGCTGCAGTCCGAATATCTCTACGCGTCAGAGTCGGGGCCGGTCGTCAACGGGCATAGCGGGACCTGGCAGGGCCTGGCCGGTTACTTCGTGTATGACTGGAGCGATCAGTTCGAGACTGCGACGCGCGGTGAGATGTTCGACGACCCGGACGGCGCGCGCAGTGGCACCTCGCAGACGCTGTGGGAGATCACGCAGACGCTGTCGTACAAAGTTCCGGCAGTCACGGGCTTGGTGGCGCGGCTGGAGTATCGGCACGACAACTCCAGTCAGAACGTGTTCACCAACAACAACTTCGTGAGCCCGGTCACCGGCACGCAGCATCTGTGGCACGGTCAGGACACCTTGGAGGCCAACTTCATCTACGCCTTCTAAGCTTCGGGGCAGGAGCTACAACTCGCGCATCGAATGCTCGATGCGCCTAACGCGGCGGGTCCGATTCGGACCCGCCGCTGTTTCTCGACGCCGCGACGCGGACTCTCCTCCGATGCTCGCGACGAGTGCCGACGCGTGCTAGGAATGCGTCGCGTCATGAATCACGCCGCCGCGCTCGCAGTCCTGTTGTTGCTGTTGTTCGGCCCGCTCGCAGTCGCGAGGATCGAGCACAATCTCGAACTCTATTGCCTCGGCCTGGGCGTGCTGGCGACTCTTCTGGCCGGGGGCTTCACCGGCGAGCTGGTCTCGGAGGCGTTGCGCGAACCCGTCGCGATCAGCATCGCAGTGATCGTCGCGGCGCTGCTCTTCGGCTGGTCGGGCGCGTTCCTCGACCGGGGATTCAAGCGACTGCGCAATCGCGTTCGCAGGCCGGTGCTTACCGGCGTATCCATATTCGCGATCGCCGCGGTGTCAAGCGTGATCACGGCGATTGTCGCGGCGCTGGTGATGATCGAGGCGATCGGCCTGCTGCAACTTGATCGCGAGCGGCGCGCGCGCGTGACCGTCGCGGGATGCTTTGCCGTCGGGATGGGCGCGTCGCTGACGCCGATCGGCGAGCCGCTCTCGACCCTTGCTGCGCGTGCGCTGAATCTCAGCTTTTTCGGCTTGTTCGATCTGCTGGCGCCGTGGGTGCTTCCGGGCGTCATCGCGTGCTCGATCCTGGCCGCGGTTTTCGCGCGCGGCGAGTACGAACATGTGGCTGCGGGTCCGCGTATCAGGCAGACCTACGGCGAGATGGCGATTCAGGCCGGCAAGGTTTTCGCCTTTATCGTGGGCCTGGTGCTGATCAGCCACGCCTACGGACCGATTGCGAACGAGTACGTCGCGAAGATGAGCAACGATTTGCTGTTCTGGGTGAACACCGTATCGGCGGCGCTCGACAACGCGACGCTGGTCGCGCTGGAAGTCCACAGCATGACCCTTGAGCGCGCGCGCGAGGCGATCCTTTCGCTGCTGATCTCCGGCGGAATCCTGATTCCGGGCAATATCCCAAATATCGTTAGCGCGGGCGCGCTAAAGATTCGCAGCGCGCAATGGGCGAGGATCGGGCTGCCGATCGGCCTCACGCTGCTGGGCATCTATTTTGCTCTGCTAAAAGTTGCCGGTTGAACCGCGTGCGCATTCCGCCACGAAAATGAACGCGCACATGGCCGGTTTGCCCGGACAGCGGGCGGGGCGCGGCTGCGATGCTGTGCAAAGCCGCGGCATTTGCCCGTTCAATAGGCGTTGCGTTAAGGGAGTTTTCGTGATTGAAAGCGTTGTCGGTCGTGGCGTTCGAAACGAATTGATTTTTGCGGCCGGTGATCTTCTTGGAATCGATTCTGCCTTCGGCCGGCGCCGATACCGCGTTTCAGGCTTTGCCATTTCGATGAGGATTGCGTTCAGTCAATAAACCAAGGGTTTGCCGCCCCGCAAGGCGGCCAGGAGGGCTACGGGTTCGATGACGCCGAAACAAGTTCTGCAAATGATCAAGGACAAGGGCGTGGTGATGGTCGATATCAAGTTCATCGACATGCTCGGCACGTGGCAGCATTTCACTGCCCCGATCTCCGAGTTTAAGGATGAAGCGCCATTCGATGAGGGTCTCGGCTTCGACGGATCGTCGATTCGCGGCTGGCAGTCGATCGACAGCAGCGACATGCTGGTGATTCCCGACCCCGACACCGCGGTGCTCGATCCGTTCACCAAGGATCCGACGCTGAGCATCATCGCCAACATCCAGGATCCGATCACGCGCGCCGACTACTCGCGCGACCCGCGCAACATCGCCAAGAAGGCCGAGGCCTATCTCAAATCCAGCGGGCTCGGCGACGCGGCGTACTTCGGGCCCGAGCCCGAGTTCTTCATCTTCGACTCGCTGCGTTACGACACCACGCAGAACGCGAGCTACTACTACATCGATTCCAACGAGGGTAACTGGAACAGCGGGCGCCAGGGCGGGGTCAAGTCCGGCGACAACCTCGGCTTCAAGGTCAAGAACAAGGAAGGTTACTTCCCGGTGCCGCCGGTCGACACGCTGCAGGATATCCGCACCGAGATGGTGCTCGAGATGGAGCGCGTGGGCATCCGCGTCGAGAAGCAGCATCATGAAGTCGCTACCGCCGGCCAGGCCGAAATCGACATGCGCTTCCAGACGCTGACCAGGATGGCCGACTGGCTGACCTGGTACAAATACATCGTCAAGAACGTGGCGGTGCGTCACGGCATGACGGCGACCTTCATGCCCAAGCCGATCTTCGGCGACAACGGCACCGGCATGCACACTCACCAGAGCATCTGGAAGGGCGACACGCCGCTGTTCGCTGGCAACGGCTATGCCGGGATGTCGGAACTAGCGATGCACTACATCGCGGGCATCCTGCATCACGCGCCGGCGCTCGCGGCGTTCACCAATCCGGGGACCAATTCGTACCGCCGGCTGGTGCCGGGCTTCGAGGCGCCGATCAACCTGGCGTACTCGTCGCGCAACCGCTCGGCGTCGGTGCGAATCCCGATGTACTCGCCGTCGCCC